>JAKSNN010000033.1 GCA_024399755.1 Paludibacteraceae bacterium
TCAACACACTCTCTTTGGCAATAGGATTAAGTCCCTTAAATGTTGTTTTACTTTTCAAGTTTTCTAAAGACATTTCTAACAACAATTTAGCTATACTTTCGTCAGCAAACGAATTGGAAACAACATTTACGCCTTCAAAATTCAATACCACTTTATTATCGGTCTGCAATAGAGGCAACAACGCCATCCGGGCTTTGACACCCAATTGACGAGTTCCTAAATCCTGACCAAACTGTATAAAATCAAATGTTACCATAAGTCCTCTATATTCGTTTTATCTAAAAATTCTTCATTGTATTGACTAATGCAATCTGTTCGATTAGCCACTATTGCATTAGGGTTTATTTCTTTATTGGTATGCACTTCTAAAAAGACCAAAGTGCCTTGCCACAATTCTGCATTGGTAACAACAAACTCATTATTAACCAACTGTAATTTATGCTTTCCTGAGTGTATTTCAAACTGAATACCTACATCTTTTACAAATAAAGAAGTAGAATATAAGCCAAAACCCATTCCTTTACCATCTGTAACGGAATCATCTATACACGTTTTTAGTGCTTCTTCCTCTGTAATAGATGCATATTTAGGATATTGTGATAAAGACTGACGGATACCCATTCCATCATCAGCTACTAACACACGAAGAGATTGTTTCTCTGCATCATAATCCGTTAATACAGACCCTAAGACTTTTCCCGAATGAGTTAAGACATTGTCCAATACTTCATAGAAACAATAACTTAAGGCTTGAAGCATCGTTGTCTCTACTTCCATATTGCGTGTCAAAACTCCAATGACCTTTTGATATATTGAATAAATGGTGTCATTATCAAATACATCAATCGTCGGAGTACCTTTCGAAGAATCAAAATATTGCCGTATTAATGAATTTATATCCATATTGCTATGTTTACTATCTTTGCAGGGTCATGCCCTACAGGCGGGTCACGTTTTGCGACGCAAAGGTACTACAAATTTTCCAAATATGCAAACAGAACACTTTTTTTCTTGCACATATCGAAAAAAAGCAGTATCTTTGTACCAAATTTGAAATAGAAACCTATGGAAGTTATACAAACGCCCATTGATGGGCTACTGGTCATTCAGCCGCAAGTCTTCCGCGATGCCCGCGGCTACTTTGTGGAGACCTACAACGAGCAGAGGTACCGCGAAGCGGGCATTGCCGTCCGGTTCGTGCAAGACAACCAATCGTGTTCCAGTTTTGGTGTGGTACGTGGCTTACATTTCCAACGCCCACCCTACACACAAGCCAAACTCGTCTGCTGCACACAAGGAAAAGTGCTGGACGTAGCCGTTGACTTGCGCCATGATAGCCCTACTTTTGGGCAATGGTACTCCGTGGAATTGACGGGTGAGAATCATCTGCAATTCTTCATTCCGCGAGGATTTGCACATGGATTTTCCGTATTGAGCGATAGTGCCACGTTCACCTACAAGTGCGACAATCTCTACCATCCCGAAGCCGACGGTGGCATTTTGCTTAGCGACCCTGACCTCAATATCGACTGGAAAATACCGGCAGAGTTGCGTATCTTGAGCGACAAGGACAAGAAGCACCCTTTGCTGAAAGACCTTCCTAATATCTTCTAAACTAATCACTTATGCGAATACTCATTACCGGCTGCAACGGACAATTAGGCAACGAAATGCGTCTCTTGAGTGCGCAACACACCACGCACGAGTATGTATATTCTGACGTTATTGTGCCCGAGCAATCGCCTGTTCCCGTTCACACGTTGGATATTACCGACCGCGATGCCGTACATCGTTTCGTAAAGGAGCAGCATATCGACCTTATCGTCAATTGTGCCGCTTATACGAATGTGGACAAGGCGGAAGCCGACGAACCTACCGCGCGCAAGATTAATGCCGAAGCCGTTGAGAACCTTGCTACGGCAGGTTGCCGAATCATACATGTCTCTACCGACTATGTCTTTTCGGGTAACGAGCATCAGCCTTGCCGCGAAGACGACCCTGTCGCACCCAAGACCGCTTACGGCAGAACCAAATACGAAGGCGAGCAACTGCTTATCAAAGCCAATCCCGAAGCCATCATCTTCCGTACGGCATGGCTTTATTCGCCGTTTGGCAACAACTTCGTGAAGACCATGCTTCGTTTTGGTGCAGAACGGGAAGAATTATCTGTTGTGTACGACCAAATCGGCACACCCACGTATGCTGCCGACCTTGCTGCTGCTATCTATGAAGCTATCGAGGCAAACGCGTGGCATGCAGGAATCTACCATTTCACCAATGAGGGAGTCTGCTCTTGGTATGATTTCACCATCGAAATCTTACGCCAAGCCAAAGCGCTCACCAAACAGCCGAATTGGGCAAGAGTGAAACCGATTCTCTCATCGGAATACCAATACAAAACACCCCGTCCGCACTATAGCGTACTTGATAAAGCCAAGGTAAAACAGACCTTCGGCATTGAGATTCCTTACTGGACGGACAGCCTACATCGTTGTTTATGCGAGATACTTTAACTTTCCTTGCCGAACTGGCTTGCAACAACAACCGCGAGTGGTTTACTGCTAATAAACCCCGCTTTGTGGAGTGTCGCAAACGCTTTGAGACGTTTGCTGCCGATTATATCCGGACTCTCGCCCAGTTAGACCCTGATTTAGCCGATTTGCAGCCGAAAGATTGTATTTGGCGTATCTACAGGGACGTACGTTTCTCTGCCGACAAACGTCCGTACAAGGAGTGGTTTGGAGTTTTCCCTGCCGTCAAGGGTGGAAAGAAGTCCATGCACGGAGGGTATTATTTTCACCTTCAGCCGGGGCATTGTCTTTTTGCAGGCGGTATTTGGTGTCCTTCGCCCGAATTGCTCAAGGCGTTACGCAAAGAGATTGAAGCCAACTACGACGAGGTAGAAGCCATTATGTCAACGAAACAATGGAAGCGGTATTTTGACGATTTTGATACGGAATGGACGCTAAAGAAGGTGCCTGCAGGCTTCGACCCCGACTTCGTACATGCCGATTGGCTGAAACGAAAAGCCTTCACCTTCTCCACCCCGCTTACGGACGAAGAAGTCTGTGCGCCCGACCTGCTTGACCGCCTCAAAGACATTGCCGCAGCAGCCAAACCGATGAATGATTTTCTGAATTATACGTTTGAGGAATATGGCGAGTTCACCCGCCCCTGTGGCAGATAAAAAAGAGAGGCACGCCTCTCTGTAGTTCCACCGAGAATCGAACTCGGATCTAAGGTTTAGGAAACCCGTATTCTATCCATTGAACTATGGAACCGAAAGCCTATCGGAAGTTTATACTCCGATTGACGTTGCAAAGGTACTACTTTTTTTTAACATGACAAAGAAAAAAGCAAAATATTATGTAGTCTGGCAAGGACGCACACCCGGAATCTATGATACATGGGAAGAGTGCGAGGCGCAAGTGAAGGGTGTAGCAGCACGCTATCGGAGTTACGAGACGCGTGCCGAAGCCGAGCAGGCTTTTGCGCAAGCCCCTCCTGCTCCCGTCAAGAAAGCCCCTACGCCACATACATCTTCTGCCACATCGCCACAACTGCCTGCCCTTGCCGTAGATGCGGCTTGCAGCGGTAATCCGGGACTGATGGAGTTTAGAGGAGTTATCGCAGATACGGGTACCGAGGTTTTTCGTCGCGGACCTTTTCCGGAAGGAACGAACAACATCGGAGAGTTCCTTGCTATCGTGTTGGGATTGGCATACCTCAAGCAGCACCACCTTGATTGGAATCTCTATTCCGACAGCCGGACAGGACTGAGTTGGTTACGCAAAAAGAAAGCCGATACCAAACTGGAATGGAACAATCGCAACCTGCCTATCTTGGAGATGATTCGCACCGCTGAAGCATGGTTGCGCGACAACACCTACGAAACACGCGTACTAAAATGGGACACCAAACAATGGGGTGAGATACCTGCCGACTTCGGACGGAAATGATAATTTCTGCAAAGTGAACTTATCACTTGCAATAAAAATGAAGAATTGCTTTTGTATTTCGCAAAAAAGTTGTACCTTTGCACGAGATTTGTAAATAGAAGAATGAATCTATAACAATTAACAAACTAAATCTATACAGTATGACAAAAGTTGGAATTAACGGCTTCGGCCGTATCGGACGCTTTGTTTTTCGCGCCGCACAGACTCGTAACGACATTGAAATCGTTGGTATTAACGACCTCTGCCCTGTTGACTACTTGGCATATATGCTCCAGTACGATACGATGCACGGCAAGTTCGAAGGCACGATTGAAGCTGACGTTGAGAACTCTCGCCTTATCGTAAATGGCAAATCCATTCGCGTTACCGCATGCAAAGACCCTAACGAACTCGCTTGGAACGAAGTGGGTGCTGAATATGTAGTTGAATCTACAGGTCTTTTCCTCACCAAAGAAAAAGCACAGGCACACTTGAACGCCGGTGCTAAATATGTGGTTATGTCCGCTCCTTCCAAGGACGACACACCCATGTTCGTTTGCGGTGTTAACTTCGATAAATATGTGAAGGGCACGCAAATCGTTTCTAACGCAAGTTGCACAACCAACTGCTTGGCTCCTATTGCTAAAGTGCTGAACGACAAATGGGGTATCACCGATGGTTTGATGACTACCGTTCACTCCACTACCGCTACCCAAAAGACGGTTGACGGTCCAAGTATGAAGGACTGGCGCGGTGGACGTGCTGCTTCGGGCAACATCATTCCTTCCAGCACGGGTGCTGCTAAGGCTGTAGGTAAAGTTATTCCTGAACTCAACGGCAAACTTACGGGTATGTCTCTCCGTGTGCCTACTTTGGACGTCAGCGTAGTTGACCTTACCGTTAACTTGGCTAAACCAGCTACCTACGACGAGATTTGCGCTGCGATGAAGGCTGCTTCTGAGAACGAACTCAAGGGTATCCTTGGTTATACCGAAGATGCTGTCGTTTCCAGCGACTTCCTCGGTGATACTCGCACCTCTATCTTCGATGCGAAAGCAGGTATCGCTCTTACCAACACCTTCGTAAAGGTTGTTTCTTGGTACGACAACGAGATTGGCTACTCCAACAAGGTATTGGAACTCATCGCTTACATGGCTAAGGTCAACAAGTAAGTTGTTATATAATAAAGCGACAGACTAAACAAAGCGAGGCTACCTCTTCGGTAGCCTCGCTTCTCTTTCCCTCACCTCATTCGTGCCGCACGATATAGTACGGTATTCCTGTCGCCTCTATCTCCCGTTGATACCAATCGAATAAGTATTCACGGATGTGCGGATTTTCTCGTACCGAATCGGGTTGCCAATTCAGGTCTGGATAGCATAGCAGATAAGCGTCCATAGGATACTGCCGCATTGCCTCGTCTATCCATCTTGGACTTGCACCATACTTATGCAGCAGCCACACCTTCGTAATGATAAGGTCTGTATCAAAGAAATAGAGACGATTCTCTGCCGCAGCATAAATCTGTTGCATCTGCTCCACTTGATAACGTGCAATAGCCAACACATCGTCCTGCGTATAAGGTCGGTCCAGCCGCTCCACATACGCGCGCGCGTATTCCTCTATATATATGCCGTCATACCGCTGCGATAAGTAGCGTGCCAACGTGGTTTTTCCCACCGACTCCGGACCAATGATTCCCGTGCAAAACACAACGAAACGAATATTAAAACGAAAGCAATGCCTATCGTGTAAGCATCAGTTTGATATTTATACCTACGTTATCCGACTTCACAGGATACGATGTAGAGATAAGCGGTGTCGTGCCCTGATGGTCATAGAATAGTTGTAAGTTGACTTTCTGCGAGAGCACGTAGTCGGCACTCAACTTGATAGCGAATACCTTATTGCCGCTGGAAGCCTGCGTGATATTTTCCTCCACCTTACGCAGCAGCATCTTAATATCTTTGTAACTTACATCTACGTTCAGTTTGAGGTCATTGCTAACCTTTTTCTCTCTACCTTCTTTGTTCTTTGTCACGAAGTTCAGGTTTTTAATCGTATAACCGGCACCTATTACGAATTCGTTGGTATGACCCTCGGTCAGTTGTACGGAGGTCACGTTCAGCGCAAGGTTACGCTGTTTACGATACTCGAACTTGCAACTTAGCGAGTTCTTCATGCTTAGATTCAGACCGATTAACGGAGAGAAGGCTTCCGTTAGGCTGACATTCGAGATATCGTATGCCGACGACGGTATAGGCATATCGGTAGCCACGTCTCTGACGAAACCGACATTCTTACCGGTCATGCCTTCGGCTGGCAACCACGTAGAATAACTGCCATAACTGCCTATTGCGTATTTACAGGTATAAGCATGTGTCAAGGTTACGGAGCGGAAGTGGTCTCTCAGCCATGGCAGTTTGCCCAGACCATCGTATGTTACCGACCAGTTAGGAAGGATACGTAATATACCCATGAATGGATCAAGCGACATCTTATTGACATCTCTACCTGCATACGCCGCCAAGAAAGCGGGTACCAGCACGTCTGCCGAGTTGCGTTGTACCATGCCATTCTTCGGGTCATACTTCTGCCCACCGGGTAAACGTCCTTTCATAAAGCCCGACGTAGGATAAATAGCATCTACATATTGTTCTTGTACGCGTTGTTGCATGACATCGCGGTTGCTGAGGAACTGCTCAAATGTCTGCGAAGCAAAGTTCTCATCTTGCCCGCCTATTCTATCAAATGCTGTTCCGATGGCTACTTGTGTGATATTGAACGAACCGGTCAGATTCTCTTGCAGACGGTCATACGAATAGATAATCGACGTAGTGTTAGCATAGTAGCGCTTACCGTTCACTTGAATCTTCAGTCCGGGCAGAGGCTCCAATGTCAACTTAATATCAAAGTCTGAGGTAAAGGCACGTGTAGCAGGTTGCACCACGGAGGTATCTCCGCTCAGCCAACCTCTACGCTTTGCGTCTTCTACATAATTCGGACGAATAAATCCAAAGGCGAAGTCAAAACCGGGCGCATTCACTCCATCTACCCGACGCTGTCCCATGAACCCTGCTTCGGGAGCAAAGCCAGGGATAGTCATAGAATTGGTCTCTCTGTACGTCACTTGTACACGGCGAATGAATGTACCTATATAAGCGCCCATATCGCCCACTACTTGCAAGGCGGAACGCTCATTCGGGTCTTTCGTTGCGATGCTCACCGTCAGCGACTCACAGTCTTGTTTCGGCACAAGGACTATCTTCGAGTTACCGTCTGCCTTGTAAGTGAACTTCACTGGTTTGCCCGTTTTATCGGTTGCATTGACCTCCAAAGTCTCTGAATTGAGACGGTGCAATATCTCTATCGCTTCTCCTTTGGTTGCCTTTACCGTTTGCGAGAATGTCTTTGCCTTAAACGGACGACTGCTGCGTCTTCCCGTATAGTGCTGTGTCATCTGCTTCCAGTATTTCGACTTGCCATATAGGGTCTCAAAGTTAATACCTCCATCTACTTGCCACGACTGCAACGATGAAATCGTGTTACCTAAATTCTTGTCATTGGTGCTCCTTGAGGTACGCGCCCAGTTGTAAGTAGCATTATACGATGCGTTGGCGGTCAGCGCCTCAAGATAAGGGATTCGGTTTAGTGGTACGTTCCAACTTGCTGTAAATACCTGCTGATACGTATATGGCGAGCCCCACTTGGCAAGACTACGCTGAATAGTGTCCTTCCACGCCTCATAGTAATCGTTGGTGAAGGCATAATCCTTGATTATTTCCTTGCTGTACATTCCCTCATCTACAGTAGAGTTCATTGCTGTTTGGAAACTGAACTTCATGTTCTTCGTAAGGTCGTACTTGAAGTCGAAGTTTCTATCCCAAGTAAAGTCTTTCGAGAAGGTAAGGTCCATCTGGTTGCTGTTATCGCCGGTCAGTTCACGCATACGCATATCCGAGAAAGTACGGTGCATATTGGTGTTGAATGCCCACGATTGAGGCAGGTAATAGAAGTTCAGTTCCTTCAACGCCTTCACCTTACTTACTTTCTCCACTTTGCCAAACGGCTCCCACGGCTTCGGATTGAACGAATAGGCATAGTTGAATGAGCCTTTATGGTCGGTGGTTAGGTTCTTTTCCATCTCAGGCGAATGCTCCTTCTGCTCATTATACGATGCCGAAATCGAGAAGTTTGCAGGATCGTAGAACATATCTTTCTTCTTCGACTTGATATTTACCTTCATATTTGTGACGCTGAAAGAGGTTGACTCCTGTACTGTATTGGCGCGCATCTTGATAGAATCTTTTTCTTCTTTGGTCTCGAAGGTCTCAAGCGATTCTTTCAGTTTGATATCCGTGTTGAGAGGGTCGTAATCAGGCGACAGCGTCTCGTTGGAATAACTTACGTAGAGCGGTATTTGCAATTTGGCTTGTTCTGGGAACAGACGCCCTGCCTCCATAGCTGCACTGACAGAAATCTGATAACTATTATCCATATTTCTATCCAGCACATTGCTTTCTATACTGCCGTAGCCTGCTGTCTCTAATTTACCCGCCACGTTCAGTTGGGCAATATCCGTCACGGCGAGACTTGCATTCGCCATAGCAGCCACACCACCCTGCTCATTAAATTCGTTCAGACGCAGTTCGTTCACCCACACCTCACCGCTTGCTTCGTGCGAACCCGTATTGCGGACACCTATCAAGATATTCTCCACCTCTTCCAAAGTAGGGTTACCCATGATAGTTATCTTATTCTGAGGCTTACCGCTTTCCGTGTCATAGATTACGTAGGGCGTGCTATTGTTTACGCCTTCATTGCCTGCTCGTTTGGCTTTGTTGCGCGCAGTTTTAGCTTTGGTCAGCACAGATAAGTCGAAGTCTATCATATTATCTTCTGGCCATACCTCCAGACGGTCTTGCGGATTATCGTTATTATAGAGACGCTCCGGGGTTAGGCGTAACGGCACCTCATATTCGTAATAGTTGTACTTGAGATCAGAACCGATACGGATAAAGCAACTCAGGTCTCCGTCTGCTAATTTATCGTCCAACTCGCGCATTTGCTCGGCATGTACAAACATCTGCAAGCGCTTGTAGTTACGCATATCGTATGCCGTATTCTTATAGACGGCACGTGCGTCCTTCGGCGATAAGTCTTGTACGCGCAATACCATCGCTTGTTCGTTCTGGGCTATCAACTGTGCTTGTCCGGGGTCAGTCTGACGGCTCACTCCTGGTGGCAATACATAGTTGATTGGCGAACGGCTGTTATTCTCCTCGATATTGACAGCTTGAATATCCAACGAAGCCGAGTGGTTCACATTTTGTCCTAACGGATAGAGGTCTTTATTGTAACGTCGCCAGTCGCCACGCACGAGTTCCATTGTAGCAAAACGCAGGTGGGTCTCATGGGCGCAACGAGTGAGGTACATACGCATAAAGCGTATGGACTTGAAATTACGTATATTACCGATTTTCTGTACATCGGACGAGTCACCACGCAGAGGAATCTTGAATTGATACCAAGCCACTTCTTCCGTCTTACCGTTTCTGAGCGCTACTTTTGTCACCAGTTTCTCGGTAATGTGCTGCTTACCAACTACCATCATATCGGGACGCAGTACCACCTTATACTGGTAGTATTTCTCATATTCATTCAGAGTGTTATCATTATTGATATCCTCAATATCAGGTTGCATTGTGGAGGCTGTACCATAACTCTCCGTTTGGTTCTCTGTATCGGGAGAGTTACCTTCCGTACCGTTATAATGCTTGTAGCGGTCAAGGACGTTTACTTCCTGCTCATCAAAATCCGTACCGCGATAGTAATGGAAATTATCACCCGCAGGGTCGTTCATAGGGGAGAACGGATCTGCGTTCCATAGGTTTAAGATGTCTTGTCCTTGACTGTTCTTATGTCCTTGTACGTGCGCACGTAGTGCCTCGTAATAGTCGCGATAAGGGTGCTTACCGTTATACGTATATTCCAACTCCTGCTTCGAATTTAGTCCGTTCAAACCCACATCTTGCTTTAGTCGCGCACCTGCTTCGTTGGAGAATGCTACCGTAGTGGAAGTGGTGCGCGGCATTCTACCCCAAACCGTTGTATCCATATTCTGCTCGTCGGTCGCAGATATGGGCAAACCGTGCTCAAACGACTTTTTGCCATCGCGCAATATATCTTCGCTGATATCACCCAAGTTGAAATACAACTCGCCATCATACCCGTCGGGGTTGGTAAGTGCAGGATCCATCATCCAAAACTCGATATATTCGATATTGGCTTTCTCAAAGTCGGTATTATCCAATCGGCGCATCATACCTCCCCAGCGTTCTTTCGGACGTGCCAACGTACCTGTATCGGTATATTGTACCTTATCAAAATAGATATTATACGGACCACGTTCCTCTGGGTAATAACTGAGGTTCAGGATAGCCAAGCGCGTATCGGCATTAGCCAGCACCTCCTTGTTGGGATAAATCTCTTGTTCATACACGATACGGGTACGATGGTCGCTCAGTATATTCACATCTTCCTTGATATGCAGTGGCGTATTGCTTTGTGGATAACCGAAGATTGGGTCAACCACATACCACGCCAATAGTGCGCGGTTCTTGCCGTATGCCACATCATTACTTAGTTTCGACTCTTCGAAGGTGCTTGGCGTAGAAGCCAAATACCAATAACTCGGGTAGTGGACATCTATACCTGTCTTCGTTGCCTCAAAGTCATCGATATAGGCTGTTCCTGCAGCACCCACATCGCGCGTATGCCCGGGTATCAAATGCGCAAACTCCGCATTGATTTGGAAGGTGGAAGGTTGTGTCGCCGTAATCCAAGGACTCTTATCAATCGCATTCGTCAGCCATTGCATTTCGGTCTTCCAACTGCCGTTTACACCCCAGATAGTATTTGCCAAAGGCTCGTCACCTGTATTCACTTTCGTAGTCAAAGGTGTCTCTCTGAGGTGCATTAATGTTCCGCCTACCATCAGGTCCTTATTGAACTGATACTCCAAATGAGCTCCATATAAACTCTTACGTTGCAGCGAGAAGGTGGATTGGTTTTCCAGTTTCACTTCCACATTCGTGCCCGACTCTAAGATGGATTGATTCAAAATCGTCACGGTTCCCATCGTATAATCCACCGTATAATCTACGTTCTCTATCAGAGTAGCACCACCTGCCGTCACGGTCACGCTGCCTCGAGGTACGTTCATTGCGTTAAGGCGGATTTCGCTTCCGCTTGTGCCCTTGTAGCGTCCCATCAGCACAAACTTATTCTTCTCTGTCATCTCCTGCGCAAGAATAAGTGTCGAGTCGTATAGTTCTTGGAAAACGTATTTATCGGCAATCTTATCATCGCCTATTTGCTTCCGCAGGTGGCTGCCAAACGGCTCCAATACGGGGAAGATGATTCTTCCGTTGCTGGAAATTACGGTATAGCCTTCGATATAATCGAATCGTCCGTCAGGCGATGGGTTGTTACGCGAATCCAAACGGTCTAAATCCATCACGCGCAGCAGTTGTTTACCCTTGATAGCGCCTTCGGAAAGGTATTGCATCTGCGTACCTACGGAGTCGTTTCTATAGCAGATGTTCAGTTCGAACTTGTCCGACGAGAGCGAAGTCGCGCCCAGCGAGTAGATATTCTTCATCATCAGGTCCCACGTGCCGCGTCCTTTTTTCGAAGGAGCATTGCCCGAACTCTTCAGCAACTTAACGATAATCGCGTTAGGGGCTTTCAGCGCCTCACTACCGTCGGTTGAGAACTCACCCACTTGATAAACCTGTCCTCCGTATGTATATTCATACGCCACAGCCAGCACCTCATCTTGGTTCAAAGCCGACTTCAGGGAGATATAGCCTAATGCCGAATTGAGGGTGTATTCGCTGCCGTTCAGGAGTCTTGCCGACTCCACCTTCTCGAAGTCGTCACCGCCCTCCATACTCTTGAAGTTCTGCAGCAGCGAACTGGTCTGTTGAATATCACGCACACCTTCACGTTGCGAAATGACGTGGTAGAGGTTGTTGGTCTTGTTGTCCGGCTGACGCTGCGAGTTGTCTATCCAGTAGGGGTTATAGACGTGGTCCTCCGTCTCGCCCAAGTCGGTAAAGGCAATGATATTACGTGCCTGCTCATAGGTCCCGCGTTTATTCGTTACCCATACCTCTATCTTCGTAATCGTCACGCCGCTTGCGATATAAGGCAACGAGGACATTGCTTCCTCGTAATGGTCTCGGAAGAAGTGACTCAGGAAGAAGTGACGGTTCTCATCGTATTCGTCGATGGCTTTCTCGAATTTCGTAGTCTGTGCGCCACCCTTTGAATTGACCGATTGGCTCTCGGAGTTCTGCTGGCTGAGTAAGGCTTGCACTTTCAGTTTGCCGAACTTCAAAGTAGCCTTTGCTCCGAATAGCGCTTGCGTTCCGCGAATCAGACTACTGTTCAGGTCCATGGTCACATTACCCGCCTCTATCGACTGGATGATATCGTCTTCGTGACCTTGGTAAGCCAATTTCAAGTTCTGTTGGTCGAATGAGAAACTGGCTTCCGTGTTATAGTTCATGTTGAAGTTCAGTTTATCGCCCACTTTACCGTTCACGTTGGCTTGAATCTTCTCGTCAAAGTCAAAGATATTGTTATTGCGCGAGCGTTGTGTCAGACTGGGGTTGTCGATATATTGGTGCTTGAAGCCGAATAGCAGTTCCGCACTTCCCTGTAACTTGAGTTGCACGCCACCGGGACCGAACACTTTGTCTGCGGGACCGATGTCGAACTTCATGTCCGTGATATCAAACTTCTTCTCGTTATTGTGCTCTACCTCGCCTATCTTCTGCTGCCAGTACTTGTGCATCAGTTGTTTTTCGCTGTAGGCTTGATATTCTTTCTCCGACATGAGGTAAGGCGTACTAATATCCGTCTCGCCGATGCGGGTATGTAGCACATATCCTCCCGAAACGGGGTCATATTCCACCACCGTCTTGACGTTATCTGGTGTTTGCAGGTCCAGACTGCTCTTAGGTGCAGTCAGTTCTTCGTATGTGTCCGCCCCCAATTGTTGCACCTGTGTAGGAGCCATGATAGCACTATCTTGTGCAGCCGCCACGCTATCCTCTTGCGCAGTCGTAGTGGCAGCCGCAGCGGCTTCTGCCATACGGCGGTCGTTGCGTTTGCTTGGGATAAGCGGCTGTTTGGTTTGGGCAAGCAGCATTCCCGCCCAGAGCAAACCGAGTACTATATATTTGGCTCTGCGCAAAATTATAACATCTTCAATGCCATGCGGATAATATCTTCCACTTTGGCGGCTGGATTATCTTTTTGTATTTTATCTACTGCTTTGCCGCTGGCTGCTGCTGCGAAGCCCAACATCGTGAGGGCGCTCACGGCTTCGTCCTTGACGGCGTTACTCGGAGCGATAATGTCCTCGCCCAAAGCCAACTCGCCGACAGGAGCACCTAAATCTACTTTCAGCACTTTATCTTTCAGGTCAACGATAACACGTTGAGCGGTCTTCGGACCTAAACCTTTTACTTGGCTCAGCGCACGGGCGTTTCCTGTTGCAATAATCTGTCTCACTTCCACGGCGGTATATGCCGAGAGGATCATACGTGCCGTATTGGCACCGATACCGCTGACGGTCATCAGCAGCACAAATAGTTCACGCTCGCCACGAGTAGCGAACCCGAACAGATCGTGCGTATCCTCGCGGATTATCTCCTCGGTATAGAGGCGTACCTCACCGGTTTCCTTCTCGCTTAGTGCGGTAAAGGTAGGTAGCGATATATTCACGGCATAGCCTACTCCGGCAGCCTCAATCACGGCATACGTAGGGTATAATTCCGTTAAGTTTCCTTTGATATAATCAATCATACGTTATATGTTTTTGTCCGACTTGTTACACTTTATTTATTGCGTACGCGCTCGGTCGTATAGCGCACGCGCGCAGAAAAAGTGAGCAAAGGTACTACAAATATTCCATTTATGCAAGCATTTTTGGCAAAAACCACCGCCTTACCACCATTTTCTTTGAAAAAAAGTACAAAAATATTTGTGTAATTGAAAATTTTGCCGTACCTTTGCACCCGCTTTTCGTTTGAAGGCTGTGTTCTATGGCATAAAATTATTGCCCAGATGGCGGAATCGGTAGACGCGCTGGTCTCAAACACCAGTGGAGCAATCCGTGCCGGTTCGACCCCGGCTCTGGGTACAACGTCTCTCACGAGGCGTTGCCGGAACACAACCGCGAAAGCGAACTTCAAGAATCGCGAGCCGCTTCAAATCGCACAGCGATTTCACTTAGGCGAGCCGATTCTGACGACGAAAGGAGGTGTCATGCAATGATCGTAGTACCCGTTAAAGAAGGCGAGAACATCGAACGCGCAATTAAGAAATTTAAACGTAAATTCGACAAAACCGGCGTTATCAAAGAGCTGCGTCGCCGTCAGCAATTCAACAAGCCTTGCGAAGTAAAACGCGAGAAAATGATGCACGCAATCTATGTGCAACAAATGCATGCACATGACGACATGTAATCGTTGTTGAAACTTGCATACAAAAAGATGCCCGTTGGGGCATCTTTTTTTGTACCCTCACACGTCACTCGCACCCCTTTACATATACCTTTTTGTTATAAATTTGCAAAAAATCGCATACTTTTGCTATTTTTTTCGCAAAATGTTTGTCTATTTGAAAACTTTATTGTACCTTTGCAAACGGGTTTGTTTCCGTCGCAACGGCTAACTGCCCGCAATCGTCAAATCAAACTAAAAACTACATACTATGGCAAAGATTTATCATGCTAATGAGATTAAGAACATTGCCCTCATGGGAGGCAGTGGTTCGGGTAAAACAACTCTTATGGAGTCCATGCTTTTCGAGAGCGGTATCATCAAGCGTCGCGGTACCATTGAGGGGCAGAACACCGTTTGCGACTATTTCCCTGTGGAGAAGGAATATGGGTATTCCGTTTTCTCCTCGGTTTGTAATATCGAGTTCCACGACAAGAAGTTGAACATTATCGACTGCGCGGGTGCGGACGATTTCATCGGAGGCACGGCGGCGGCTTTGCAGATGGTTGGTTCGGCGGTTATTGTGCTGACTGCTAACGAAGGCGTCACGGTAGGTACGGAGAATCATTTCCGCCTCGTGGAGAGCAAGAAGAAACCGTTGGCATTTGTTATCAACAAGTGCGACCACGATAATGCCGATTTCGAAAAGACGTTCAACCAGTTGCGCGAGACGTTTGGCAACAAGTGTACGCTTATCCAGTATCCTGTCAACGCCGGCAACGGCTTCAACGCTGCCATCGACGTGCTGAAGGGCAAGATGCTTGTTTGGAAAGCCGAAGGTGGAGCGCCGGAGGAGAAAGATATTCCTGCTGCAGAGCAAGAGAAAGTGGCTGAGATGCGCCAGCAGTTGCAGGAGCAGGCTGCCGAAGCCGATGAGACGTTGCTTGATAAGTTCTTGGGCGAGGGGTTGACCGACGAGGAGATTATGCGCGGACTGCAATCGGTTTATGCGGATGGTTCGATGTATCCTGTTATCTGCACCAGTGGCTTGCGCGATATGGGTATTCGCCGTTTGATGGATTTCCTCATCACGATGGCGCCCAGCCCTGAGCAGTTTGCTTATCCTACGATTGACGGCAAGGCGATCCGTCCGCAGGACGGTGCGCCTACCAGCCTTTATGTCTTCAAGACTTCCGTGGAGCCGCATATCGGCGAAGTCAACTATTTCCGCGTGATGCAGGGTGTGGTACGTGCCGGCGACGACATGCAGAACATGGAACGTGGCAGCAAGGAGCGTATCTCGCAACTCTTCAGCGTAGCGGGAGGCATGCGCACGCCTGTTGACGAGGTTCACGCAGGTGATATTGCCGCTACGGTCAAACTGAAAGACACGCGCACGGGCAACACGTTGAATACCAAGGATTGTGACCTGCAATATGCGCCTATCACGTATCCCGAACCTAAGTATCGCCGTGCTATCCGTCCGCAGAACGAAGCCGACAACGAGAAACTGGCTGCTTTGCTTACTCGCATGCACGAGGAAGACCCGTCGTGGGTAATTGAGCAGTCGAAGGAACTCCGCCAGACTATTGTCAGCGGACAGGGTGAGTTCCACTTGCGCACGCTCAAATGGCGTCTTGAGAACAACGACAAGATGATGATTGAGTTCGACGAGCCGAAGATTCCGTATCGTGAGACGATTACCAAGTCCGCACGTGCCGACTATCGTCATAAGAAGCAGTCGGGTGGTTCAGGACAGTTTGGCGAGGTGCATTTGATTGTGGAGCCGTATGAGGAAGGTGTACCTGTTAAGGAGACGTATAAGTTTGGTAATCAGGAGTATCGCATATCTGTTAAGGACACGCAGGAGATTCCTTTGGACTGGGGTGGTAAGGTCGTGCTTATCAACTCGATTGTGGGTGGTGCTATCGACGCGCGTTTCATTCCTGCTATCTTGAAGGGTATCATGGATCGTATGGAGCAAGGACCGCTTACGGGCTCGTATGCACGTGATGTACGTGTTATCATTTACGATGGTAAGATGCACCCTGTTGATTCCAACGAAATATCCTTCCGTCTGGCTGGACGTAATGCTTTCGCACAGGCGTTCCGCGAGGCTAATCCGAAGATTTTGGAGCCTATCTACGAAGTAGAGGTTCTTGTCCCGGGTGATTTGATGGGTGATGTGATGAGCGACTTGAATGGTCGTCGTGGTATGGTTTTGGGTATGGAGGCGGAGAAGAACTTCCAGCGTCTGAAAGCCCTTGTTCCGTTGGCTGAGATGTCCAACTATTCCACTACGCTTTCGTCTCTGACGGGTGGTCGTGCTACGTTCACGATGCGTTTCAAGGATTACGAACTGGTTCCGGGAGACGTACAAGAGCGTCTTATCAAGGACTACGCTTCGCAGCAGAGCGACGAGGAATAAACTTTCCGATAAGGTATCTATCTGGAGGCTGTCTGACAATTTTGTCAGGCAGTCTCTTCTTTAATTACCTTCCGGTTCTTCGTCATATTTCGTGATTTCTATATGTTCTCTGGCATAGCGTTTATCATTAGCCACACTCAATGTTATTGTGTTGTGCAACA
>JAKSNN010000034.1 GCA_024399755.1 Paludibacteraceae bacterium
CAAAATTAAACAGATTATTCTCCCAAGTTCCGTCATAAGTAAGCCTGTCAGAATAACGCATTTCCCCCACCAAATGGGACTTGTCAATATAATCCAAACGCAAATTACTGAAACGTGTACGAATAGGTAGCCCCTTACCAAACATTAGCAGTCCAGCCATCGTTAACCATTCGTTGCCTGTTTGTTTATCTTTCCCTAGACATCCAAATTGACGAAGAAATTCTTCATTAGAAAGGTTGTTAAACGGATGGTCTGGCGTGCCGCTTTTGAAGTGATTACGATAACTATTTAATGTCTGCATATCAATATCATCCATCGAATAGCCATCCAATAACATATCATCATTTCCTAATTCGTTTATATCGCGAAACATCATTCTCAATTCAGCATCTGAACAATGATAGTCGCCTTCATGATTGCGGCGGTAAGCACCATGCAGAGGATTGTTGTTAATAAAGACCGGTCGCAGGTGGTAATCTGCACGTGGCACATGAATAACAATGATTTGTTTGTCATCAAGAGCAATCGCTTGCACATCATTATCAGTGAGTAGATTGACATTAACTTTATTTGGGTCGTTGACAAGATTCCAAAAGTCAATAATGAGTTTATCAGGATTGGCAACGCCTTGAATAGAGAAACGCTTATTGAGGTCTGATTCTGTGCGGTTCTCCTCTATGCCTAACAAAATATAACCGCCATTCGAATTGGCAAAAGCAGAATAGGTTTCCCATAGACTATTAGGGAGTTTATTCTCGCATCGTTTACACTCAAGGGTAAGATGTTCTCCCTTGACCAATAAATCTTTTATATCAGTTAGTGTCAGCATATCTGCAAATTATTGTTACGTTTTTCTCTGCAAAATTACAAAGAATTTTTGGAATATGCAAATTTATATGTTATTTGATAAGTCGTACAAGGACTAGTTTTATCATAAGCTATTGTTCTTTAAGCCACCACCCAAAAAACCTATCATAAACCATATACTCCTTCTCTGCTTGGTAGATATATTCATTTTTTAGCAAATAATCCAATGCTCTATCAATACTACCGGATTTCAAATGATAACGTTGTATGAAACTACTGGCTCGTATGGCTTTCACTCGCCCCTCTTGTGCTACCGCCATCAACAATTTAGCTTGTGTTTGCGTCAACATATCATATTGTTGCCGATATCCGGTTTCCTGTAGCATGATTACTTGATATATGCTATTCAACAATGTTTGTTCATCCACCTGTATATTCTCCTGCCGATAAAGCATATTAAGCACCGCCTGTATATACCATGTTACACCATCAACCTGTGCATACAACTTTTCAAACATCTCTTTGGGTAAAACTATGTGCTTCCTTAATAATCGTTCTTGTGCAAAGGTAAAATATACATCCTCGTTCAATGCAGATAATGTCAACTGCTCTGTGCTTTTGAAGAATGGATGTTTTGGGGAATTAAACATAGCATTCATCATGTGTAATTTGCTCCCCAAAAATATGAAATGAACATTACGAGCGTTTTGCACGTACGTACGCAGCAGGGCCTCAACGTTCTTTTCAGGATATTCATTAATTTGCTGAAATTCATCAATCGCTATATAGCATTCTCGACCAGACTGTGCGATATAACCAAACAATTGATCTAATGTATATTCTGTCTCGTGAGGTTGAAAACTAATGCCCCACTTGGGCAAACCGGTGAAAACATCTGTAGAAACAGTTAATTGAGTACCTTTAAAAAATTGAGAGGCAAATGACTCCGCTTTTTGTAGGGGTGTATCCAATTTTCCAATGATAGATTTAGCCAATTGTTTAACAAAATCAGATAAATCTTTTGTAGAATAAATATCCACATAAAAACAACGTGCTTCCTGCCTCTCACCTTTAATTTGCTGCAACACATGATGCACCAAACTGGTTTTTCCCATCCTGCGCGGACTAATTACGCAAATATGACTTCCATTATACAAACCATCCTTAATGATTTGACTTTCTTGCTCCCGATCGCAAAAATTCTCAGGTCCTTCATAACCATACAAGACAAAAGGGTTATCCAACATGCTAATATTCATTAAGTTAAACAGCCATTCTTTGTGTGCTGCATTTTGCAACCTGCATTTTGCAGCATTTTATCGACTGCAAAATTACAAAGAATTTTTGGAATATGCAAGAAAAGTTTATTTTTAATTGCTATTTTAATAAAAATACGACTGGAATTTACAAAGGAAATTACAACATTTTTCTGATATATGCAAACCCTTGTTAATTTTGAATTTTGAATTAAGAGAAGTACGCCAAAAATTACGCTACTTTGGGGACAAAATCGTAACGGCGGAAAAGACGATTATCCTATACTCACCCTATACTCATCGTATACTCATCGTATACTCATCCTATACTTATCTTTAAGCGACAAAAACGTAAAGTGTAAAGTGTAAACTCGAAGCGATTTTGTTTTGACATATACCCAATCAAAATATCCCTCGTGCGTACACGCCCGCGCGATTTTTGCAAATCGCTTGCACTTTACACTTTACACTTTACACTTTCTTACTCTATTAATTATATATCTACTATTAAAGTATTATATATAACTCATTAATTATTAGGTAAATAGCACTTTTGGATTTAGCGAATCGGTTTGCCATGGTCGTCAATAAGAGTACCAAACTTATCGTAATAATCACCAAACTGCGCAAAGAAAACATGCTTGGTCTGCGCCTCTATGCTGCTGAACAACGGAGGCGTAAGAACGTGGAAATGCTTATCCATCAACCCTTTTTTATTATTATAATCCACATAGACAAGGCACTCTGTCTCCTCATAAATGTCATTATCGTTGGCATCTTTGCGAGTGGTCTTATAACTTAGTTCCTCTATCTCTTTGAATACTACCTCATATATCAGTTTGCCCTTATAATCAAATAGATGCTGGATACCATTATTCTCGGTAACAATAATCCCTTCCGACCAATCGACATCAACACGCTTCCAGTTCCCCATGAGAATGGTATCTAAATCGTAATCGTACACGACACATTGTTCGTCCACCTTAGTATTGTACAACTTATGTTGATATTCCACTTCAATCTTGCTATATACAGGCGGAAGCACCCAATTGGCAGCAGTATCAATCATACCCTTCAGGTCATTATCGTTGTTGATAATAAGTTTATTGTGATAAAAAACCATTTCATATTGCCGTGCGTATTTAAAGCCCTCCTGATTCACAATCGACCCATCACGACGGAAAATAAAGACGGTATCCTGACGCACCATAACTCCACGGTCACAACTAAACATCCATGCTTTGTCGTAGGCAAGTGGCGTTATCAGTTGGGCAGTATTAAGGTTGATGTAAGCACGATGGTTGTTCTTAGCCAGAATACCAATGGAATCTCCTTCTGCAACAAAGAGCCATTGGATACTATCCACTAACACATCATTTGTTTCGGGGTCGTAGATATGCTCGCCGTACTTGTAGCGAAGCCCATTATGCCCAATCTCTTCTCCATAAAATTCTTGACTAAGTTTATGTGCAGTCTTACTAAACGTACCGCACAAAGCAAGAATAACCGCAACAACAATAATTGCCCCAAAGATGATAAAAATCCATTGTTTAACGGTTGCTTGTTTGCGCCAATCCACTATCGTATGGCATAGGCACGATGAGATTTTTGTTTTGTTTTCCATAATAGTTTTTGTTTGTTTTAATTTTGGTTTAACGGCAACAGTCAAATTTGATTTGACGATGCAAAATTACAAACAAAAACCTAAGCCGCCAACGATTTTGCGCGAAGATGTATGAAAACAAAAATGGCGTGTATGAAATCACATCACACACGCCATTTGGTACAAGGTCAATCCTTATTTAGACCACACAATAAAACTTATATTCTTATACGCACGCGCATCCCACAAGCCCATCTTCGTGCCATTACCTTCCGTGTCCATCGACCAACCTATCGCCGTACTTCCCACTAAATAAATAGCGTTGGTGGTGCCTATATCCACCAATGCTTGTGCAAAATCGTGCATCGACTCCTGCGTTTGAGTCCCTACCACCACTATCTTACCTTCCAACTCACAAAGCGCACGACGGATAGACTTCGCTTTGAGTTCGCTCTCCACTAACTGACCATTATCCACTAAAGAATACTGGCGGAAGAAATACCCCTCTTTTTCCGTGGCTTCTTCAAAAAGAGACGAGTTATCGGCCGTTCCCACCGTAATCTGATTATCAATAATAGCGCAATAGCCTTTCTTGCTCAAACCCCAACTCAACGGTTGTCCGCGCAAAACAAAAGCCCCCACAATCTTCTTATTGTCGGCACGTATATCGGCGGCTTGGAACAAAAGGATATTATGCTCTCTGTCCTTGAGAACACCATAACCTATTTCCAATCGGGGCGTAGCATTCAGCGGGGCGTAGATACGCAGGGAAATATCATTTACCATGGTATCTTTGATTACCGTTCCGGCTGCCGTAACGGTATCAAGCGACGCTATCCAAGCCTGCAACGGATGAGGTTGGGGAGCAACTACTTCCTGCTCAAATACACCCTGCTCATCTTCCGCAGTATCGGTTTTTATAGTTAGACAAAGAATTATCGCCACAATAGCCACGCCCACTACACCTAACAATACCCATTTCCATGGGAAACGAGGTTGGGGCGTCGTGCCTCCTATAATGCGAATCTCAGTATCCTGAATATCTTCTCTCATACTAAATTCCTTCTTTTTCTATATATTCTTTTAAAGCTTTCAACGCTTCTTTCGACGCTGACAACGTGTAGCGCCCTTGTGCGTTATCAACCAATATCAACTGTTGCCGTGAGACATTGATTAGAAAGACATTATTCACATTGATAATCAGGCTTTTGCCGATACGAATAAACGTTTTACCCACTTCGGGTAACTGCTCTGCTATCATTCGCTCAATCTGCCCTAATTGAAACGTCACCATACGCATCTCGCCCCCTTGCAAAAGCAGGTTGCTGTAGTTGCCGTCGGACGAGATATAAATGATGTGCTTCGCCGGTACGCGCAGCAGTTCGTTCACGGTTGATATGACCAAATGTGTATTCGCCATTTTCAAAATCGAGTACAAAAGTATATGTTTTCTATGAAAGTTGCAAATTTTTAGATTGAAAATGTATGAAATAGCGATATTTTTGTATCAAATACCCTACAACACACAACAAGAGCCCGGAAATACCGAGCCCTTGTTGATATACTAAAGATAATCGCTAAAGCGATGATTAGTCTTTCAGTTTGGCGCAGATAAACTCGCGGTTGAGACGTGCGATGTTTGCCAACGAAACCGACTTCGGGCACTCGGCAGCACAAGCACCCGTGTTGGTGCAGTTACCGAAACCGAGTTCGTCCATCTTAGCAATCATGGCTTTCGCACGTTTAGCAGCCTCAATCTTACCTTGCGGGAGCAGGGCGAGTTGGCTTACCTTAGCCGAAACGAACAACATAGCAGAACCGTTCTTACAAGCCGCAGCGCACGCACCGCAACCAATGCAAGAAGCAGCGTCCATAGCCTCATCTGCTACAGGCTTAGGAATAGCAATAGCGTTAGCATCAGGTACACCACCCGTGTTCACACTAATGAAACCACCTGCCTGCATAATCTTATCGTATGCCTGACGGTCCACCATCAAGTCCTTGATTACAGGGAACGCACGGCTACGCCAAGGCTCCACCGTAATGGTTTGTCCATCGTGGAAATGACGCATGTGGAGTTGACAGGTAGTGATTGCGCTGTCCGGTCCATGAGGATGACCATCTACATACATAGAGCACATACCGCAGATACCCTCACGGCAATCGTGGTCGAAAGCGATTGGGTCTTTGCGCTCGGCAATGAGTTGCTCGTTCAAAATATCCATCATCTCCAAGAACGAAGCACCTTGGAAGATATGTTTCAGTTCGTAGGTCTCGAAATGACCTTGCGCTTTGGGTCCGGCTTGACGCCAAACACGCACCTTAATATTGATATAAGAATCCATAATTCAATTTGTAAGTTAAAAATTTGTAAATTTGTAAATTATGCCTTGTAATTACGGGTCTTACGCTCGGTAAACTCGTAGTCGAGTGGCTCCTTGATGAGTTCGGGTTCGCTGTCCTCACCGGTGTATTTCCAGCAAGCTACATAACTGAACTTATCGTCCTGACGGAGTGCCTCACCTTCTTCGGTTTGGTATTCTTCACGGAAGTGACCACCGCAACTCTCTTCACGATTGAGAGCGTCAATAGCCATCAGTTTACCAATCTCGATAAAGTCAGCCAAACGGAGGGCTTTCTCCAACTCATTGTTGAGCGCGCTTGCCTCACCCGGGATATAGACATTACTCCAGAACTCTTTCTTCAGTTCGTCAATCTTGGCAATAGCAGTCTTCAAACTCTCAGCCGTACGACCCATACCGACAAAGTCCCACATAATAAGACCTAATTCCTTATGGATACTATCCACAGAGCGTTTACCCTGAATAGCCATCAGGCGGGCAATCTTATCGTTCACTTTCTTTTCAGCCTCGGCAAACTCGGGCAGGTCGGTACTCATACGGGGAACACCAATCTGGTCGCTGAGGTAGTTCTGAATGGTATAAGGCAATACGAAATAACCATCTGCCAAACCTTGCATCAAAGCACTGGCACCCAGACGGTTAGCACCGTGGTCGGAGAAGTTAGCCTCACCGATACAGAACAGACCCTTAACGGATGTTTGCAGTTCGTAATCTACCCAAATACCACCCATCGTGTAGTGGATAGCGGGGAAGATCATCATCGGGTTCTCGTAGGGGTTCTCGTCCACGATTTTCTCGTACATCTGGAAGAGGTTACCATATTTCTGAGCCACTACATCTTTGCCGAGACGTTGGATAGCATCCGAGAAATCAAGGAACACAGCCAAGCCCGTGTTGTTCACGCCAAAGCCTTTGTCGCAACGCTCCTTAGCAGCACGCGAAGCCACGTCACGAGGAACGAGGTTACCGAATGCAGGATAACGGCGCTCCAAGTAGTAGTCGCGGTCCTCTTCAGGAATATCACGACCTTTGATTTCACCTGCCTGCAAACGTTTAGCGTCCTCGAGTTTCTTAGGAACCCAGATACGTCCGTCGTTACGAAGCGACTCAGACATCAGGGTCAACTTACTCTGGAAATCACCATGCTTAGGAATACAAGTCGGGTGAATCTGTGCATAGCAAGGGTTAGCAAAATATGCTCCGTGACGGTACATCTGCATAGCAGCAGAGCCGTTAGAAGCCATAGCGTTGGTACTCAAGAAGAAGGTATTACCATAGCCACCCGTGCCGATTACGACAGCGTGACCAAAGAAACGCTCAATACGTCCGGTAACGAGGTTACGGGCGATGATACCGCGTGCGCGCTCTTCGCCGTTAGCGTCTTTTACCGTAACGATGTCAAGCATCTCGTAACGCGTGTACATCTTTACTTTGCCTTTACCGATTTGGCGGCTCAAAGCACTATATGCACCAAGCAGCAGTTGTTGTCCGGTCTGCCCCTTAGCATAGAAAGTACGACTTACCTGTGCGCCACCGAAAGAACGGTTGTCAAGCAATCCGCCGTACTCGCGAGCGAAAGGAACGCCCTGTGCCACACATTGGTCGATAATGTTATTACTTACCTCTGCCAAACGATATACGTTGGCTTCACGAGCACGATAGTCACCACCCTTAATCGTATCGTAGTAGAGACGATAAACGGAGTCTCCATCGTTTTGATAGTTTTTAGCCGCATTGATACCGCCTTGTGCAGCAATAGAGTGCGCACGACGCGGGCTGTCCTGAATACAGAAGTTGAGAACATTGAATCCCATTTCTGCCAAACTTGCAGCAGCAGAAGCACCAGCCAAACCGGTACCTACTACGATAACGTCCAAACGGCGTTTGTTAGCAGGGTTAACCAGTTTCTGATGGTCCTTATAGTTAGTCCACTTCTTCTCCAGCGGACCTTGTGGAATCTTCGCCATTTCAGGCGTGATGATTTTGGTATCTTTCATATTTTCCATAACTATAATGAATTAACTAAATTACATCATTCCGACGCCCATACCGAGGTAGTAAACCACCACGATTACGAAAGGCAGAACTGCCAATGTAGCGAGAATGAGTCCGATTACTTGAATACGTTTGAGCCAAATCAAACTGCTCCAACCGAGCGTTTGAAGAGCAGACCATACGCCGTGGCTCAAGTGGAGCCACAAAGCAGCCAGCCAAACAAGATACAGCAAGCAAAGAACGATACTCCAAGCACCATTGCCTGCGAACATGAATTTAACCAGTCCTGCGCCGTCCTGCGGGTCGAAAGCGGAAGTCTCGATACCGGTTAACTCGGCAAACTGCATCTTGAACCAGAAATTAGCCAAGTGCAACACAAGGAAACCGATAACGCAGATTCCAAGAACAAGCATGTTCTTAGAAGCCCACTGCACACCCTCCTGACGAGCCGTCATCGCATAGCGGTCGTTGCCGCGAGCGCGAAGGTTCTGAATCGTCAGATAGAACGCGTAACAGAAATGAATGAGCACAAAGAGGGCAATCACCAGCGAACCGATGATAGCATACCAGTTAGCGCCCAACAAAGAGCAGATCGTGTTATATGCTTTTTCCGAGAACACCAACGCAAGGTTCATGCACCCGTGGAAAAGCAAAAACAAGACCAAAAACAAGCCACTCAAACTCATTACGAGTTTACGGCCAATAGATGAATCTTTTAACCACATATTGTTTTGTATTTATTTTGATTTATTCTGCTGTTTTGCCCAAGAGATTGAGCCATTGACCATTGTAGTAAATCATAATCTGCCCATCGCGAACAACCTTACGAGCCCCTTGTTGCCCGCCTACATGCGATGCGCCCGATTTCGATTTACCCGCATCTGCCACCAAACAAACCGGCAACTGACGCGCAATATCTTCGCTACGAATGCCGATAAAGCCGTTCTGGAAACTTAACGTATATGCTTTTTCGTTATCTTCGCGGGAAGATGTCCAATAATTACCTTGCTTTCCGTCCTGCTCATCGGAACCGATAGCCGGCAAGAACACCGCCCCAATCGACTGCATCACCTGCCATTGCGAAGCGGAATACACGTTATCCTTGAAAGTAGATTTGGCATCAACATACGACGAGAAGCCCGCCGGCAACTCCACCACATCGGGCAAAATAATCATTCCCGCCGTACCGGACACCGTACCCAAGCCCACAAGCGAAGCGGCATTATTGCGGTCGTAGAGCAGATATTCCCATTCCTCTACCGACAAGGTTTTCAAGTTCTGTCCGGCTACCGCGCCACCCCAATCTACGAATCGGGTATCTTTTGCGGAAGGTTTAGCCAAGCCGTAGCGCGAACGCTCCGTGCTCCAACTGAAACGGTAAACCGCAGACGGCGATTTCCACGGGGCTGCATCTACGCTCAACGTGCCCGAAGCCGACTGCAACACGCCTTGCTTGAAGGCTGCCTGCTTGTCGCCCGACACGGAGAAGTAATGCTCTCCTGCCCATAAAGGCGTTAATCCAACTAAGAAAAGAATAGAGATGTAGAGTTGCTTCATATAATTCAATTTTGCTGCAAAGGTACAACTTTTTTTTTACATACGCAAGAATCTTGCAATATAAAAAATGCTTTTTGTTTGCACATGTCAAAAAAAAGCAGTAATTTTGCACACAAATTATTATGCGGTAGTGCGTCATTGGCAGATATATGGACTTGTTTTGGCGATAATAGGGGTTGTTGCAACTCCTGTTCGGGCGCAGTATGTCGGCAGCGGGAGCAGCGTCTTTACCTTTATGGACCTGCCCGTTTCAGCACGATTGAATAGCCTCGGAGGCACCAACGTCAGTATTCGCGACGGCGAACTCAGCATGGCGATGTGCAACCCTGCCCTCCTCGGCGCCATGACCGACAAAGTGCTGCAACTCAACTTCTCCTACTACCTGCCCGGAACGATGTTCGGAAGTGTGCTTTACGGACATAATTTCGGGCGCTCGAAGATAGAAAGACCTTTATCGGGTATCGGCGAACCCGATAAGCCCAATTATTTTGCGGTCGGCATTCATTATCTCGATTACGGCAGAATGTCCTACGCGGACGATAGGGGCAATCTGACAGGCGGCACGTTTACCGCCAAAGATATCCTGATTGACCTCATGTACGCACGCCAACTGGGCGAAATGTTCTCCATCGGCGCTACGCTCAAACCTGTCTATTCGATCTACGAAAGTTATTCGTCCTTTGCTTTAGGCGCAGACGTCGGCGCGCATTTCCAACTGCGCGACTCAACCTTGCAAATCGGACTTGCCCTGCAGAATATCGGTTGGCAACTCAAAGGTTTCTATTCCGAGGAAGGCGGACAAAAGACCGAAATGCTGCCGCTCAACCTGCAATTAGGACTTAACTATCGCTTCAAGCATGCGCCAATCCGTCTCTCGATGACTATCCACAACATGCAGCAATGGAACTTAGGCTACGAGCACACCAACGTCGGTATATCCGAACTCACAGGCGAACAGGAATCGACGGATATCAAGTGGTACGATATGATGTTCCGTCACACGATTTTTGCTGTGGATATCGTGCCGAAGAGCGAACGGTTCTACCTGACGCTCAGTTACAACCACCGTCGCCGAGCCGAATTGAATTTGGCAGACCAGCGTTCCCTCGCAGGATTTGCCATCGGAGCGGGTGTGCGGATTTATAAGTTCCGTTTGGCTTTCGCTATGTCGCAAGCTACAAAGAGCAATTTCTCCTATCAAGTGGGACTCAGTTTGGATATCAATTCTATGCTAAAATGAAAAAGATAATCGTTGCCGTTGACGGCTATTCATCTTGCGGCAAATCTACCATTGCCAAGGCGTTAGCCAAGTTCGCAGGCTATACCTACGTAGATACGGGCGCTATGTATCGCGGAGTGGCACTTTATGCGCTCCGTCATCAGTTGGAAGGGGAAGAAGTGGTAGGCGCATTATCCGACATACACTTATCCTTCGCCCTGCAAAACGACGGCAGCCAGCATTTGCTGCTCAACGGAGAGGACGTAGAGCCTTATATCCGCACGTTGGAAGTCGGGAGCAAGGCTTCGCAGATTTCGCCAATACATGAGGTTCGGGCATTTCTTGTGGCACAGCAGCAGGAGATGGGCAGGCAGAAAGGGATTGTGATGGACGGCAGAGACATCGGTACGGTTGTCTTCCCGCAAGCCGAACTCAAACTCTTCCTGACAGCGCGTCCGGAAGTACGTGCCCAACGCCGTTTTGACGAACTGAAGGGCAAAGGTGAGGACCCCGTTTTCGCAGACGTTCTCGCGGACGTGAACGAGCGCGATTATCGTGATACCCATCGCGCGGAATCGCCTCTCCGCCAAGCCGAAGATGCTATCGTGGTAGATAATTCCGAACTCACACGCGAGGAACAGATGCAGCATATCATTTCGCTATTTCAAAAGGCAATCGACTAACACTATGCAAGTTACAATCGACTCCGGGTCGGGTTTCTGCTTTGGCGTCACAAGTGCTATCCGCAAAGCCGAAGAGGAACTGCAAAAGGGACAACTCTTTTGCCTCGGGGATATTGTACATAACGGTCAGGAAGTGGAGCGCCTTGCCAAATTGGGTTTGGAAACCATCGACTACGACGACTTGCGCACCTTACATAATGTGCGCGTACTCTTGCGTGCGCACGGCGAACCGCCCACCACCTATCATATCGCCAAGCAGAACAACATCGACATTATTGATGCCTCGTGCCCTGTGGTCCTGCACCTGCAAAAGAAGATTCGCGACACGTATGAGCAGGAGAAATCCAAACCGCACCCCGCGGAAATCGTTATCTTCGGCAAACGCGGACATGCCGAGGTCGTGGGATTAGAGGGGCAAACGAATAATACCGCCCGCGTGATTGAGGGGATACATGAGATTGACCAAATCGACTACACACGCGACCTCTATCTCTTCTCGCAGACCACCAAATCCGTAGATGAGTTTAATGTCCTTGCCGAGGCAATCCGGCAGCGGAGTCAGGAGCAGAGTCACGGCACACGACAAGTAATAGTAAGCGATACCATCTGCCGCAACGTAGCGAATCGCGTGCAGAAATTGCAGGAGTTTGCACGGCAAAACGATATTATCGTCTTTGTGGGAGGCAAGAAGTCGTCTAACGCCAAAGTGCTCTTCCAGCATTGTAAGGACGTCAACGAGAATACGCTCTTCGTAAGTAGCGCCGACGAACTAATCGACAGTCAGGTTTTGGCTCGCTATCCCTTGTCCGATTCTACGCGCATCGGCATTTGCGGAGCCACTTCTACCCCACTTTGGCTGATGGAGGAGATTAAGACGCAAATAACACAAACAACGAAAATAACGCAAAACAACGCAAACAACGTGCCGTAGGCACCAAAAATTATGGAATACAAATTAAAGACAATCGGAGTTTTGACTTCCGGTGGCGATGCCCCGGGAATGAATGCAGCCGTACGTGCCGTAACACGTGCTGCCATCAGCAATGGTATTGCTGTAAAGGCTATTTATCGTGGTTACAAAGGACTGATGGACGGCGAGATACAGACCTTCTCCAGCGAAAACGTAAGTGGTATTATCCAACGTGGCGGTACTATCCTGCGTTCCGCCCGCAGCGAAGAATTTAAGACCGCAGAAGGCAGGAAGAAAGCCTACGAAACTATCCGTAAGGAGAAGATTGACGCTCTTATCGTGATTGGTGGTGACGGCACTTTCACAGGTGCTCGAACGTTAGCGCAAGAGTACAACATTCCGATTATTGGCATTCCGGGCACTATCGACAACGACCTTTGGGGAACAGATGCCACGATTGGTTACGATACGGCTCTCAATACCATCATGAATTGCGTGGACATCTTACGCGATACGGCTACCAGCCATGAGCGTGTTTTCTTGGTTGAGGTGATGGGACGTGACGCGGGTTTCCTCACGCTGAATGCGGCTTTGGCGTCCGGCGCAGAGACGGCGATTATTCCGGAGCGCACCACGATTATGGAGCAGATTGAGGAAGCCATCGGTCAGGGCAGACGCAAATCGAAAGGTACGAGTATCGTTCTTGTGCAGGAGCACGCTATCGAAGGTGGCGCACAAGCCGTAGCGAAGATGATTGAAAAGGCGCACCCCGAATACGGTACACGTGTTACTATCCTTGGTCACTTGCAGCGTGGCGGTTCGCCTTCGGCATTCGACCGTATTTTGGCTTCGCGTATGGGTATTGCGGCTGTGCAAGCGTTGTTAGAGGAACAGCGTTCTGTTATGGTAGGTTTGCAAGACGGAGAGATTACGTATGTCCCTCTCTCGAAGGCGATTAAGGAAAAGAAAGATGTGAAAGCCGACAAGTGGCAAGCCCTGCAGGTGCTGTCCATTTAAGATTCATCATTCCTTTTAGAATTTATCATTCCTTTAGACTCATCATTCCCTTTTATTGGTGTCCTGTACAAAAGGGTTATGTTGCCGTTTCGTCTTGTTGCGGCAACATAACATTAACATAACATCAACATAACATGCCAATACTCTTATAGACCTCTTATAGAGGAGTATTGGCATTAATTGAAATTTGCCTTCAATTGAATACCGCAACTATCGCACAGCTATTCTTTGTCCTTGTGCATTATATTGGATGTTATGATACTCAATTATCAACCTTCCATCTTGCATTCGTTTTGTAGCATATTCTGAATTCGTATGTTTCGCACGTATATCTGTCGCTACATTGTCATCTAATTCTACGATGTGCTTAAACTTTTTCCAACTTGTATCTTGCTGATAAGCAGTAAGTGCTCCTTTTGGGACATATACTGTAGCTTCACGAAAAACCACATCGTTTACGAATGCTGTTTGCCATAAAGGAGGTCTTTCGGCATACGAAATGATAGTTCTTAAATGCTTATCCGTATCAAAAAATGCTTGTTGACCAATCGAAGTAACACCGGCAGGAATCGCAATTGAGGTCAATCCTCCACATTTAGGCATCGCATAATCAGCAATCGCAGTTAACGATTTAGGAAGAATAAGTTCCGTCAAGCCAGCAAAAGTAGTTAAGTTTACGTCTGTCGCAAATGCCATCGGCAACGTATGATTATAATATAAAACGATAGGTGTACTCTCCTGCATGAAATAGATATTTCCTGCATCTGTATAGATATTAGCATCTTCCATATCCAACGCTGTAAGTTGCCCTCCCGTATAAGTTCCCATATTGATTCCAAATCCCATTAATGCACGAATGGTGCTAATATCCTTTCCATTGATATTACCTGCTATTTTTAGACTTTGTAGATGCGTCATATCGTAGCCGGTTAACGAGTCGCACAACGTACCCGACTTGGTTAGCGTAACCGATTTATGATAGAGTTGCTCTGTCTCGGGCTGGATACCAATTACCATCTCAGCAGACGTGGAATAGGGAGTTTCTCCGAGTGGATTCATATTGGTAATGGCATAATATCCGTCACATAGTCCATTCCAACCCCAATTAACATGCACATTGCCTTGATTATCATATCCATCAATAACAAACTGATGCCCGTTTATATCCTGTACTCCTCTTTTTGCACCATAACTAACGGGGCGACCTTCACTCAGTTCGGTAAATAGAATCTCTTGCCATTGCTCATCAGAATACATCTTGTGAGGAATGGAACGTGTATGTTTGCTATATCCGAAGTAGTTTCTAAGTGCTGCTGCCATATCCAATGTGTACGCCCCACTTTCTTCTGTTCCGTATTGCATATCTATAGAATAACCACACTCTGCCATCAATACAGCCACTGCGGATGTAGAATCATTCAAATCCATTTTACCTTTATATACATCACGCATATTATCCCAATCGAGCGTATTGACTGAAAAATCAATAGAATACTCTAATCTGTTATAGATATACGAATGTTGCCCCAATCCACATTTAGGATAGCGATAATAATACATTATTTGTGCCATTGCAGTAGCACAACAGCCTGTAATGGACGGAGTTATATCAAAGTTATAGGGCGCATTTTGTCCCCATTTAGAAGATAACATCGGTAATACTTCTTCTTTCAAGCCTTGTGGAACTCCCAACGTACGTAATGGCTGTTGAGATTGACGTATCATCTTTGACATTTCACTCAACCAGCAAGCCATATTATCTGGAAGTGTATCAAAAGCCTGTCCTTCCGAATACCCCCAAATAGCAGGTGCTGCCTCATCAGCACAAACCAATACAAATCCTCCATCTTGGTAACCTGTAATGGAAAATAAATCGTGACGCAATAGTATCTTCGGAGATGATGTTGGGGCTCTACGAATAGCAGAGACCTGTTCTGTGGCGTACATAAAAGATAAATAGTCGCTTGCTAAACGACAAATCTCTGCATCTGTCCGCAAGTTAGCTTGTGCGAAGCAACTAACCATCAGAAATAAGAAAAACAATCTAAACTTACGCATAAATGTGATTATTTTGTTTACTATTGTAATCCTTTTACATAAAAACTATTAATCTTATCTCACTTCTCCGCCAAGGGCATTGTAGGTCTTGCCGTTACGCTCGATGTGGAGAACACCATTGCGAATGAACTTTTGACTTTCGACGTGCAACTTTTGACTATCCGTCACCTCATCAATCGCCGTAGCGATGCCATGTTCGCCCGTAGTTTTGAACTCTCCTTTGAAAGAATCAAGTTCCTGTCCCTGTGCATCTCCAATTATTACGACATAGGTATAATCGGTACCAGAATCAAGTCCTGTAACCGTGAATTGCATTCCGCCATTAGCAAGCAACGTAGCTTTCTTTGGCATGACAGCTTTAGCAAAGCGAGCAGGAGCTGAAGCTACAGGGAAGTTGATACTGGTAAGAATACCATCGGCATTGAAAACGAGTGTGCAAACCAAAACGCCTTTCGATGAAATCTCAATCGTATAGGTAGCGGCATTGGTACTAGTCGGCCATGTAATGGTTACCTCTGTATCGCCTGTTTTTGTTGCAACTTCAGTAACAGGGTTCTCTACCGTTTCTGCACCAATGCATTTTGCATTCTCTTGATTGAACTTCTTCCAACCTGGAGCCACTTTCATATAAATATCTTTTGCTTCGCATGGAACACTCAAAATAGCATCATAGTTATAGAAAGCATTCTCAGCCAACAAAGGTGGTTCCATAGCATAACAAGTTACATAGTACAAACGTTTATCATTGGCAAAGGCAAAGTCGCCTATTTCCTCAAGGGTAGAACATAAGGATATATTACCCAGATAGCCGCACTCCGCAAACGCATAGTTACCAATAGAGATGATCCCATCAGGCAAGGATAGCGATTTGAATGCCTTGTTGGATAAACCATAGAAAGCATAATCGCCTATAGAAGTACAGCCACTATTGATAACAAGACTTGTGATAGAGTCCTTGAGAAGTAACCATGGAACGAAATCTTGTTTGTAATCATACATAGCACCTGTACCATAGATAGATAATGTTCTGTCTTCATATTTCCATAGCAAGTTGTCGCCACATAAACCCTGCTTTTGCAATCGGAAAACAGCATTCAATATAGTATCTTGAGAAACCTGAATAACGCGTGGATTCTTAGTAATTCCATCACTCCATGCTACAAATTCATACCCAAAATCTGCAACAACAGATAAGGTACATGTTGAAAGATATTCATAATCACCACCACCAAACACAATACCATGCTCTGCTACAACCGAAATCTGATATGTAGAATACTTGTAAGTATAGGTCTCTTTCGTGAAGGTCTCACCTGCAAGTTCGTCAGTACCGTTGGTCTTAGCA
>JAKSNN010000035.1 GCA_024399755.1 Paludibacteraceae bacterium
TGGACGTATGTTACTTGGGGATTATATCATGCTTTGTTGTTTGTCCCACTTATTTTGTTAGGGCGCACAAAGGCATATACAGGTGTTGCCACTTGGAAACAAATCCCACAAATCATTCTCACCTTTGTTTTGGCTACAATAGGTTGGATTCTCTTCCGTGCCCCAAGTATTGCAGATGCGTGGGAGTATATTTGCGGAATGTCAGGTAGTTGGGGTATTCCGACAATTATCAACACTACGTACATATTGCCTATACCATTTCTTATGCTTATCTTTGTTTTTGTGGAATGGAGATTTCGTCATCATCAACATGGCTTAGATGTTCAACATTTGGCATTATGGAAAAGATGGTTAATATATATTTGCATTTTTGTACTCATCTTTACTTTTGGCGCTAAGGCAGAAACGTTTATTTATTTCCAATTCTAATAATATGAAAAAATTTCTCGTAAACACAGGCTTGTTTATTGCGATTATATTGATATTAGCTACTATTGCAGATATATTAGTATCCAAAGGATTACAAAATACGCCTAAGAACCATTTGGAGACCATGAACATGGTAATGCACGATTCTCCAAAATATGATGTACTTGTATTAGGAAACTCTCGAGGTGCTTGTGGATATGATACGTATATTTTAGATTCTCTTATTGGATGTAATAGTTATAATTTGAGTAATTCCGGAAAAGGGTTTACAATTAGCAATTTAAGGTATCAAGCATATCGACGTAATAATCCTGCACCAAAACTAATTATAGTTAATATAGACCACTTGGAAATGGGAACAGGTACATTAGGATTTGAAAACTATATGTTTTATCCATATATTACCGATTCATTAGTCAAGCCTGTCTTAAAAATGAACCATTTTAGTTGGTTAGATTGTCATATCCCTATGTATAGATATCGCGGAGACTACAAATATATCAGTCTCGGACTATGTGAATTATTCAATATTTATCATCTTCATGGCAAAGGATATAAGGGATATACTCCAAGTCCAAACAACTCGTGGAATGGAATGACCATGAGAACAATAATCAAGAGTAATCCTCATCAATTATTGGTCGCTCTTGACTCAACTATAGTAGGTTTGGCTGATACCTTTATGGCACAAGCTAAAAAAGAGGGGATTCAAGTCGTAATGGTATATTCTCCTGTATATTGTGAAATACAAGAGAATTTATCTCCTAAATATGACACACTTATGTGTGTATATGAAAATTTGAGTAAAAAATACGATGTCCCCATTTTGGATTATCGGCATACTGCCATAAATCAAGATAGCACATGTTTTAAAGATGGTAATCATCTATGTAAATTAGGTGCTGAACTTTTTACAACACAATTAGCAAAAGATATTGATTATTTACAATTATATTCTTCTCCTAATCTTAATAATTGATATTTTGACAGAGTATATACTTTGAATATAAGATGAGTATAGGATGAGTATAAGATAAAAAAGAAGACGACTCCTGTCAATAGGCTTTTAAATCTTTAAAATGCCAACTATTTGTTATTTGCATTTACACTTTAAAGAAAAATGCAAAAACTCTTGCGTATGTCAAAAAAAAGTAGTACCTTTGTAGGCGATTACGTATGTGTGCGCATACGCGCGTGCGGAATACTTATGGAGTGAAGGGGGGGGGGAGAGAATTTTGAATTATGAATTATGAGTTATGAGGGAGAGAGAAGAGGGGGGGAGAAATTAGTTGAGAATAAATTAATACAAAATACTATGGAAGAACAAGAAAAGTATGACGGTTCAAGTATCCAGGTGCTTGAAGGATTAGAGGCAGTACGGAAACGCCCTGCCATGTACATCGGAGACATTTCCCAAAAAGGTCTCCACCACCTCGTCTATGAGGTAGTTGACAACTCTATCGATGAAGCCTTAGCAGGTTTCTGCTCGGAGATTGCAGTTCATATCAACACGGACAACTCCATTACCGTACAAGATAACGGTCGCGGTATCCCTGTAGATATGCACCCAAAAGAGCATCGTAGCGCTCTGGAAGTTGTTATGACCGTACTGCATGCCGGCGGTAAGTTCAATAAAGACAGCTACAAGGTCAGCGGCGGTTTGCACGGCGTAGGCGTGAGTTGCGTGAACGCTTTGAGTAAGAAAATGCACGTGGAAGTATATCGCGATGGCAAACTCTTTACCCAAGACTACGAGAAAGGCAAACCCCTCGCCCCCGTACATAACATGGATATCAAAGATGCCGAAGGAAACTGGGAACAAGGAAAGACCGGAACCTTTGTGCATTTCTATCCAGATGATTCTATCTTCACGGAGACCGTTTATCAATACGAGATTTTAGCGAACCGCATGCGCGAATTAGCATACCTGAATGCAGGTATCCGTATCGTCCTGAAAGATAAACGTGCGCAAATGACCGTTACCGATGAGACCGGCGCAGAACACAAAGAGGAAAAGAAAGAAGTGTTCTACTCCGAACTCGGATTGAGCGAGTTTGTTCGCTATATCGACCAAACCCGTATGCCTCTCATTAGCGACGTTATCCACTTAAATACAGAGAAATACGGCACTCCTGTTGAGGTGGCTATGATCTACAATAGCGACTTTAACGAGAATGTACACTCCTACGTCAACAACATCAACACAATAGAAGGCGGAACACATGTAGCAGGTTTCCGTGCCGCTCTGACTCGTGTGATGAAGAAATATGCCGAAGATAGCAAGCTGCTTGAAAAAGCAAAGCTAAAAGATAAAGACGGCAACGCAACAATTGACCCGAACGATTTCCGCGAAGGTTTGACAGCCGTTATTAGTGTGAAAGTAGCAGAGCCACAGTTTGAAGGTCAGACGAAGACTAAATTAGGAAACTCGGAAGTAGCAGGTATGGTTTCTTCTGCTGTTGCAGAGGCTTTGACCAATTATCTGGAAGAGCACCCAGATGACGCCAAGAAGATTGTGGAAAAGGTTATCCTTGCTGCTCAGGCACGTATTGCTGCCCGTAACGCTCGTCAGAGTGTGCTTCGCAAATCGCCTTTGAGTGGTGGCGGACTGCCCGGCAAATTAGCCGATTGCGCAAGCAAAGATGCAGCAGAATGCGAACTTTTCCTCGTCGAGGGAGACTCCGCAGGCGGAACCGCAAAAACAGGTCGCGACCGTATCCATCAAGCCATCCTGCCTCTACGCGGAAAGATTTTGAATGTAGAAAAAGCCATGGAACATAAGGTGTTCGAAAGCGAGGAAGTAAGAAATATCTTTACCGCTCTCGGCATTACCTTTGGTACGGAAGACGACCCTAAAGCACTGAACCTCAGCAAGATTCGTTATCACAAAGTAATCATCATGGCCGATGCCGATGTCGATGGTGCCCATATCGCAACTCTGATTATGACTCTGTTCTTCCGTCATATGAAAGAGGTAATCGAACAAGGTCACCTCTATATCGCAATGGCTCCACTCTATCGTTGCTCGAAAGGAAATTACTTTGAATACTGCTGGAACGACCAACAACGTTATGACTTCATTCAAAAATATGGCAACGGCGACGAGAAACTCATCAAGACTCAACGATACAAAGGTTTGGGTGAGATGAGCGACGAACAACTTTGGGAAACAACCATGAACCCAGAGACACGTCTTCTGAAACAAGTAACCATCGAGAATGCAGCCGAAGCCGACCGCACGATTGCGATGCTGATGGGCGACGATGTTGCTCCCCGACGCGAGTTTATCGAACAAAACGCTACTTACGCCAATATTGACGCATAAACGATTGAACAAAACGAAGTTATGACAATAGCCGTTTACTGTAGCGCAAAAGATGTGATTCCCAAAGAGTTTCTCCAGATAGGAGATACTTTAGGAACATGGATAGGCGAGCATGGTCATACACTTGTGTATGGCGGTGCTACAGGCGGATTAATGTCGCGCACGAGTAATGCTGCAAAAACAGCAGGCGCACACGTGATAGGCGTTATCCCCCCACGCATCAAGGCTGCAGGACGATTGGCGACAAACTGCGACGAACTCGTAGAAGTGAGCAACATGAACGAACGCAAACAAAAAATGAAAGAGTTGAGCGATTGTTTTATTTGCCTTCCCGGCAGTTATGGCACGCTGGACGAAATGTTTGACGTGATTGCTTCCGGAACAGTTGGCGAACACAAGAAACCTACTTATATCCTTAATTATAAAGGGTTTTATCAGCCACTCAAAGACTTAGCAGAACATATGCGTTCACTTCGTTTCCTACCAACAGAAGAAAACTACAAGCCACAATTTGTGGACAATTTAGAAGATTTATTTGAAATAATAATTAACACCCACTAATATGAACATTTTCTTAAAAGCCCTCCTCAAAGGCGAGTTGACACCAACCCCAAAATTGGAGAAAAAAATGAATGCCATGCCGGGTATCAACAAACGCTATCGCGAAGTTGAGAAATCCGACGTAATGAACGAGTATCGCCAACTCCACGCACTTATGCAGAGCGAGGCATACCAAATCAACAAGAAAAATACTGCACGTCTCGCTACACTCGAGAAAAACAGCAAAATTAAACAATACAAGGCATTATTGAACAATAGCCAATTGCAGCAATTTATTGCCTTTGCTGCAGATGCTATACAATATGCCCAATTGAGCGACGCAGAAGCCGTTAAAAACAACGCCACCCTCAAACTAATGAAGAAGATGGACGGCTCGAAAGAAATGCGACTATGGCGTCAATTACAGCACGATACGGAAATCGCAGAGTATCTCGAACTGAAAAAGACTGTTGTAGATTATTCAAAACAAGAGGAACGATACAAATACCTCGTTAATGACCCTGACGTTAAATTCTTCCTGAACCAAGATGAAAAGAAACATCAACGTTTTGAGTCGTTTGAGACAATTTTTGAGGATAATTTTGACCTCACGGACATAAGCGCAAAAGGTTGGAAACCCGGTTTCGCCTATCCCGAAGGATTTAAAGCAGTTCACTCCTACTCCAACGAACAACAAGCCTATGTGGGCGGTAAAAATGTTGAGATAAAAGACAGCATTCTCTACCTCCACACCAAAAAAGAAGAGGCAACCGGCGCTTCGTGGGACGCAAAGAAAGGCATGATAACCGAGCAGTTCCACTACACATCGGATTCGATTTTCAACACAGCCGAATTTGAAGAAGGTTGTATCCTACAAGTAAAAGCACGCTGTCGCGGCTTCTTGAACCATGGTATCTATTTGCGCAGCAAAAAACATATCCCTTTCATCTCGTTATTCAACTATGCCGAACAAAAGGCTTATTGCGGTCTGAAAGCCTCTCTACAGGAAAACGACTACAAACACGAACTTAAAGGCTTACAACCTATTCCATTTGCCATATTCACGATGATTTGGGGCAAAGATGAGATTATCTGGTATCTGAACGATTTGGAGGTACATCGTACTAAAAACATTATACCAAAAGGCGAAAAACTATTCTTGCACATGTTCTCCTTCCAATTCAAAGGCAAACGAATCTCGGAAGGTCAACTGGAAGTAGATTGGGTTCGCGCATATAAACTTAAAAACTAATCTCCGACTATGTTCCTCATCGCAGGTCCTTGCGCCATCGAAAATAGAGACATCGTTCTCCAAACTGCAGATACACTAAAAGAAGTGTGTCAGAGTTTGGATATCAAACTGTATTTTAAGTCGTCGTTCGACAAAGCGAATCGAACAACAATGTCGGCTCGTGGTGTTGGTATGGACGAAGGGCTGAAGATTTTGGGAGAAGTAAAACGGCAGTTCGACCTTCCAATCCTGACCGATGTGCATGAATCATGGCAATGTCAACCAGTTAGCGAAGTTGCCGATGTGTTGCAGATACCCGCTTTTCTCAGTAGGCAGACCGACCTATTGCAAGCCGCAGCCAAAACAGGCAAGATTGTGAACGTTAAGAAAGGACAATTCTTGGCACCATGGGATATGCAAGGCGCTATCGAGAAAATAAAACAGGTTCAGCCAAAATCCAACGGAAAGGAACAAATCTGGCTTACGGAACGCGGAAGTAGTTTTGGCTATGGCAGATTAGTAGTCGATTTTACATCGCTCGTGGAGATGCGAAAATTGGGGTATCCCGTGATTTTCGACGCCACCCATGCCGTACAACAACCAAGTACTACAGCAGGCGTAACAAGCGGAAATCGCGATATGGTACCACATTTGATGAGAGCAGCCCTTGCTGTGGGTGTTGACGGATTGTTTCTTGAAGTTCACCCTCAACCGGAAAAAGCCATTTCCGATGCCGCCAATCAACTGCGATTGAGTGAAATAAAACAAATTTTGTTGCAAGCACAAGAATATGACCTATTCGCAAAGAGCAAAAGAGATATTTAAAGACGAGATTCGCGAGTTAGAAACACTCGGGAAGGCTATCGACGACAATTTTGATAAAGTGATAGACCTCATCTATAACTGCACAGGTAAACTGGTAGTTACGGGTATTGGCAAAACCGGTATCATCGGTCATCGTATTGCAGCCTCGTTGGCTTCAACGGGCACTCCTTCTATTTTCCTGAGCGCGGCAGAAGCCGTACATGGAGATTTAGGAATGGTCAGCAGCAAAGATGTAGTCATGTTGGTCAGCAATAGTGGGGCTACCAACGAAATCCTGAATATCATTCAGCCTTTGCACAATATCGGTTGTACCTTGATTGCGCTAACAGGCGACCCTTGCTCCAAACTCGCAAAAGAATGCGATTACGTACTCTCCACCCATATTGATCATGAGGTTTGCCCATTAGGATTAGCACCTACCACATCTACTACGGCAACAACTCTCATGGGCGATGCTATCATGGTTTGCTTGATGGAAAAACGCCAATTCAAAGCAGAAAACTTTGCCATTTATCACCCCGGAGGTGCTTTGGGCAAGAAACTTTTAGGACAAGTAGGTAAACACATGAGCGTGGACGTACCGAAAGTGCAGAGAAACACCACATTCCGCGAATTAGTCCGCGAAATGTCGAATAAACATCTTGGTATGACAATGGTGTATGACGAGCACAATGGTTGTTGCGGCATCATTACCGACGGCGACTTACGACGCGCTATACAAAAATATGACGACCTGCATATCACGGCAAAAGACATTATGACACCATCGTTCAAACATATACACAAAGAGGCACTCCTAAGCGACGCACTTGCCATTATGGATAAATATAATATCACAACTTTGGCTGTCACAGAAACAGCCGAATCAGAAGAAATATTAGGAATAATTTCAATACACCACATCATCGATTTCAATTGATTTTATGGAACACACAATCACCATCTATTGCAAAAACACCCAGTCGTATCATGAGGTAGAACGCGGAATCTCCCTCATTGAACTAAAAGAGAAACTTGGTATTAAACTGCGTTTCCCGATTATCGCGGCACGCGTCAATTACAAAATTGAAGACCTTGATTTCCTACTTTACAAGCCAAAAGATGTAGAGTTTATCGATGTTAGTTGCCCCAGCGGTATGAGATGCTATGTCCGTACACTAACCATGGTACTTGCTTGCGCTATCCATGAATTATATCCAAAGGCAGATTTACGTATTGAGCACCCGATTTCCAAAGGCTACTATTGCACCCTACAATGGGCTCATGATGATGATGCAAAAGGTCCTGCTATGACACCTGAGATGGTAAAAGCTATCAAAGAACGAATGTGGCAGATTATCAAAGAAGACCGCAAGATTGTAGAGGAAGAGAAACAGACACAAGAAGTAATAAAACTCTTTAGCGGGCATCGTGACGGAGACGCTTCGCTCTTCAAGACGCTTGGAAATCCATATTGCCGATACTTCCGCATGGGCGAATTTATTGATTACTACACCAGTTCGCTTATGCCATCATCAGGCTATATCAACATCTTTGATATTGAGCCGTATTTTGATGGCATGTTGTTGCGCATCCCCAATCGAAATAATCCCGTTGAACTAGAGGAATCTATTCCGCAAGGCAAGATGTTTAGCATCTTCCGTGAATATGGAAGTTGGAACAAATTACTGAATATCAGCAATGTAGGCGAATTTAACAATGCTTGTGCGAATAATAAGAGTTTTGAGATGATTAAGCTCTCGGAGGCTCTGCACGAGAAAAAAATCGCACAAATAGCAGATAAAATTGCCAATAAAGAAGGAGGTTGTCCGAAAATAATCTTAATCTCTGGACCATCTTCATCAGGTAAAACCACATTCTCAAAGCGTCTTAGTATTCAATTGATGGTCAACGGTTTACGTCCCGTCACGCTCTCGATGGACAACTATTTTGTCAATCGTGTTGATACCCCACGCGACGAAAATGGAGATTGGGATTTTGAGGACATTAACGCACTTGATCTACCTTATTTCCGCCAACAATTAGACGAATTGCTAAACGGGCAAGAAGTTGAATTGCCAACTTACTCTTTCGAAAAAGGCGAGCGCATATTTGAAGGAAAGAAACTGCAATTGCAAAAGGATAATATCCTCATTATTGAGGGTATTCACGCGCTAAATCCGACTCTATTGCCTAATATTCCTCGTGAAGAGACTTTTAAAATTTTCGTGTCTGCGCTTACAACCATCACAATTGACAATCACAACTGGATTCCTACGACCGATATTCGCCTCTTGCGTCGAATTGTACGCGATTACAACTATCGTAATTATTCTGCACGCGAGACAATTGCCCGTTGTCCATCAGTCATTCGTGGTGAAACCAAATGGATTTACCCCTATCAAGAGGAAGCCGACGCTATGTTCAATTCAGCATTGCTCTTTGAATTGGCAGTACTTAAGCAACATGCAGAACCAATTCTTGCAGAAGTGCCCAAGTTTTGCGATGAATATACCGAAGCACACCGTTTGATTAAGTTCTTACAGTATTTCCGCCCTATTCCAGAAAAGGAGATTCCACCAACGTCATTGTTGCGTGAATTCGTGGGTGGTAGTTCGTTCCACTATTAAATCCTAATTAACCTATGAAACGACTTTATTTGACCTCATTTGCAGGCATGGCAGTGGCATTTCTAATGGCTCAACAGCCTAAGAAAATGATTACAGAAAGCATGCCCAATGCCGTTGTTCACCAAGATTCTGCTATCACTCGCCTAATACAAGAGAGGGTGTTTGAGATGGAGCATAAAACCATTGAAATGGCAGGTTTTCGTGTACAAATCTATTCTTCTAATCGCCAACAAGAGGCTAAATCGGAAGCCTTACTATTGGAAAAAGACTTGAAGGGAAGAATCGATGTTCCAATCTATGTTAGTTATAACCCTCCTTTTTGGAAAGTACGCTTAGGCGATTTCAAGACACAAGCCGAAGCTCAAGAATATAAAAATATTTTCCTCAAAGAACACCCCGAACTGGTAGGTGAGACCTATATCGTTCGTGACCAAATACAAGTAATCCAATGAACCTGCAAGATTTTACTCCTAACGATGAGAAAACACGCCTTATTGCGCAACATATATCTCCTATTCTTACGGAAATAGGTGAAGATGCTACACGTGATGGTTTATTGCGCACTCCTGAACGAGTAGGCAAGGCTTTTCAGTTTATGACCAAAGGCTATAACGAGGACCCTGAAGCAATTCTCCGTTCCGCACTATTTGAGGAGGACTATCGCCAAATGGTAGTCGTAAAAGATATTGATTTCTACTCGCTTTGTGAGCACCACTTATTACCTTTTTTTGGTAAAGCGCACGTGGCATATATCCCGAACGGACGCATTACTGGACTGAGCAAGATTGCACGCGTTGTTGATGTGTTCGCACGCCGTTTACAAGTGCAAGAACGCATGACTACACAGATTAAAGATTGTATTCAGCAGACTCTAAATCCGTTGGGTGTGATGGTTGTGATTGAAGCCGAACATCTCTGCATGCAAATGCGGGGCGTCCAAAAGCAACATGCTATCACTACTACTTCCGACTTCACTGGAGCCTTTAACCGCCAAGAAACGCGAGAGGAGTTTCTCAAACTGATTCAAAAGTACTAAATTGCGCTTAAAAAGCGACAGGCTACATTACCAGCACTTTCACACTTGTATGGTTAGTGCCGTCTGCTGTGTTGCATAAGATGGTATAAACGCCTGTTGCTACGCGTTTGCCTCGCATATCTCTGCCATCCCATACAGCAGTACCACCATTACTGCGTGTCTTGCAAACCAAATTACCACCTGCGTCCAAGATATTGACTATGGTCTCGTCCATTAGTCCCCGAATCGTTATCCACCCGTCATAATTAGGACGAACCGGATTAGGATAAACAACAACATCAGTAAAGTCTTCACGCGCTTTAGAAGCATCACTTTGATACGATACAATACCATTGGCAGTTCCGATAAAAACTTCCCCAGACGAAGGATGAATCGCTATGGATAAAATGGTATTAGACGGCAAGAGTGAATTATTGATTGTAAAATGTGCCAACGTTGTTTTACCATCTTCCGAAACAAGATAAACACCAGAATTGCCTGTACCAATCCATTTACGATTACCTCCATCCACAGCAATTGCGGTTACCTGCTCATTATCAAGCAGATAATCCGCAAGATTAGTACCATCGTTTCGCGGAATAATAACACGTTTGCAAGCGTTGGTGCGGAAGAAATCCTTATCGTGCTCCAAAATGAATAACCCTGTCTGAGTTCCCACCCATATATCGCCTATCATATCTTGCGTCATGCAATAAATCCTTTCGGGCGTTATCGGTTTATTCTCTTGGTCAATAAACGTCGTTCGCTTCATACTTCTGTCATCTACCCAATCTTGTGGTTCATGATTACTTGATACTATCGCTCCACAACGCGTACCATTATCATCATACAGTATCACTCCTGGCGTAGAACGTTTATCAAACATCCATTTATAGTTCGGGTGTAACATATCTGCCATTATCAACCCCGGTGTGGAGAATACCACCCGCTGAGAACCGCTTCCATTCAGAGATGCCTCTAAATCGTATGCGTACCATTTGCCATCAGGCGATAATATATTTATTGCTTTCGCGCGCTCACCCGCACATAGCACCCACAAGTTTCCTGTCTGATCCATCATAGCCCCGTCTGTCCTTACGTATGAGAGATCGCCTGCAATGACCGATAGCAAAGGACACCCCGGAGTTCCTTCCGTATAATTTTTATAAGGTTTATCTCCACGATACTCAAAAACACCCTTGCCATAAGAAGTCATAAAATAATGACTATTATCCTTTTCATCAATGGCAACGGAAGTATAGTCTAATGGAAGGTTTCCAAACGTGGGAGCAACTGTCCAACAAGATATGTTATTCCATTGTCCATTTTGGTATGTGCTAACATTTCCCTCACGAAGGTATTGGCTCGCGTCCTTGCCACCAGGGCAGACAAATAATTTATCTCCGCCAAATCGCAATAAATCCACATCATTGCTGAGAGGTCCTTTCCCAACGAACCATTGCTCATTTTCATCAATACGAATAATACCCGCAGCAGCAGCTCCCAGCCAATAGGCATTGGTCGTCGCATCAAACGACATGTCATAGATGGTGTAATCACTCCGAATCACTTCCACCTTCAATTCTGTATTTGCGGAAATGATTCTGGAACCTTGGTCGGAACAGCCCATCAACATATTATTATGTGCAGATATCCATCGCAAAGGCGCATAATCTTTCAGTACTTCCGTCCATTGTCCGCTTTCTCTGCGATATAACTTGCCCGAAAGCAACACATACAAGTGCTCTCCGAACATCTCCATATTCTGTACCACACCTTGCATAGTCCATTTTTCCTCTTTCCATGAGCGGAAATCCAATAGATTATCTTGGCGAGAAGCCACATAAAGCCTATCTGCAGCAACGGCATATATACTATCGTGCGTTTCCACAACATCTGTCACGTCCACATTTTCTCCTTCATTACCAATGATATAGGTATCGACAAACACCTGTTTTTTCGGGTCAAGTACACCAATACCTGTGCTCAAACCTAAATACAACCTATTCTCGCCCAATGTGAGGCTATTGATTTTCATAGGGCGACTAATCATCGATTGGTATAAATCCGGCATACCCGAAACATCGCCTCTATCGGTAAGAAAATCAATCATTCCATCGCTATATACGATTACCAATTGGCTATTCTGTGGGTCGTAAACGATATGCGTAATGCGGTCGCCATTGAGTCCTTGTGTTTTATCGATATACGCGATCGTTTCATCTTGCTTATCTACCGCCATCAGCGCACCATCTGAAACACCATATACTTTATTTTTACCTATAGCTATCTGATTAACAGACACATACGATTTATGCGATATCCATTGTTTCATAGAGCCTTGCTCCATCTGAGATTCCTGCCATTGCGGTTCCGCCTCAACCTCTTGTAATGCAGACGTGAAATCCCCCTTAACGGCTATACCCTCCGCTGTACCGATATATAAAATCTCTCTTTCCCTATCTTCCGCAAGCGAAAGCACACTATTGCTCGGCATGCTGGAATTATCCATCGTGTAATGGTCAATTAGCGTAGAGCCGTCGCCCGACAAGACATATACACCCAGGTCCGCCGTTCCGACACATATCGTACCATCGGCTTTTTCGAGGATCGCATTTACATTCCCGTCGTTCAATATATATCCATCGGCATTAGGGATACGTATGCGTAAACAACGATTTGAAACACGAAACTCTTCTGCCGAAGGAATGATGAACAACCCCGTATTACAGCCAACCCACAAACTTCCGTCACGAGTTTGGCAAAACGCAAATATTTGCTCGAAAATGATTGCGTTATCATCTTGATCTACGTAATCAGACCTAAAGAATACGCGGTCATCTGCATTATCTTCTAACGTGCCATTATTATCCCATAAAACGATGCCTGCTCCCGCACGACACTTACCAGACCAAACATAATGGCTATTATGATTATCTATAAGTAAACCCAAAGGAGTTGTGATGAATAAGATTTCACCATCTACATGCAACGGCAGGTATGTCCATCTGTTGTCTTTTGTTAAAATGCAGATTAATCTATCTTTAATTTCCGCATTTTGCACCAATAGATTACCCTCTTGATCATAGATAGCACCATCGCATCTCGTATAATGATTTGGGTCTGTGACAACCGCTGATCGCAAACTGCTATTCGTGGGCAAGTATTGCTGCACTAATGTATCATTACGAAACTCATATAACCCTGTGCCATAACTGGTTACAAAAAAGTGTGTGGCATCTTTAGGGTCAACAGCGACATTCATAAAGTCCTCCGCAGGTCCCTGTGTTTTGGCTACTATCGCTTCCGTTTCTATATTCGTCCATTGTTTCCCGTCATAAATCATCACACGCCCGGGATAATCATTTTGAGAAGCCCATCGTCCGCCGGGAACGACATATAATCGTCCACCTTGTACGGTCATTCGATAAGGCTTATTTTCCGCAGGACCATTAGGCTTGTACGTAAGCGTTTCTCCAGTTACGGTATTTCGTACCACACCTTGATTTCCGCCGGCAAGCCACGTATCGCCATTGGAGTCTCTAACGACTTTCCCCTTCTCCGTATCGCGAGGAAAAGCACCTTTGATAGGAGTCGCATGCCATACGCGATAATCCACCACATTATCTTTCAACGCCGCATGGTACACGCTATCAGCTGTATAGGCATAGATACTATCGCCATTCACGCGCACATCTTCCACATTACGTTTTTCTGCCTCATGACCGATATAATAGGTATCTACTATCTCTTGCTTACGCAGGTTGAACGTGATGATACCGAAGCAAGTCGCCAAATAAGCACGTCCATTAGCCACCTCGATGTTATTGACGGTTTTGTCGTCGGTAATATCTTTCGTATAGAAGCCGGAAATATACGTAATTCCTTTTTCATCTAAAACATCTATTTTCCCTGAGTGATAAGCGATTATCAACTGGCTATTCTTTGTGTCGTAATAGATATTGGTAATATGGTTATCGTTCAGTCCTTGCTGATGTCCGATTTTCTCTATTTTCTCGCTCATTTTATCCACGGAGAACAGACTTCCGTTAGATAAAGCGTACACTTTATCCTTGCTAACGGCAATCTGGCTTACCTCGTTGTAAGCAAGAAAAGTTGTCCACTCTGCATGCAACGAGGCGCTACATAGCAGACATATCATATATAAAAACCACTTTCTCATGAAGAGGGTGTTTCGTATTTGCAAAAATAGATATTATAGTATCTTGCAGAGTGCTTGTATAGCGCGGGCACGATGGCTGATACTATTTTTGATGTCTGCACTCAATTGTGCAAAGGTCTTTGTGTAGCCTTTCGGAATGAATAGAGGATCATAACCAAAGCCGTTTCCTCCCCATTCTTCCGTAGCGATTTCGCCTTCAACTATCCCTTCCACTTGTTCTGCTTTCCCATCGCGGATCAAGGTCACTACAGTCCTGAATCTCGCCTTTCTATCCTCTTTCCCTCGCAATTCGGCAAGGGCTTTTTGGCGGTTGCGCGCATGGTCAACAGGTTCGCCGGACCAGCGTGCTGTCCTTACGCCGGGTTGTCCGCCTAATGCACGTATCTCCAGACCGGTATCGTCTGAAAACACGCCATCTATCTTGTCCTGCATCTGCCTTCCTACCAGATAATCCCACACGGCTTGCGCTTTCAGGAGTGAGTTTGCCTCAAGCGTTTCGCCTGTCTCGTCTATGTCGTCTGCAAAACCTATATCGGATAGCGATAACACCTCGCAAGCCGCAGGAAGTATTTCGCGTACTTCCTGCAGTTTGTGGGCATTATTTGATGCAAAAACCAGCCGCATTAACGACGAGGTTTGATATCTAATTTGACTGGCTTAATCATGTTCTCAGGGCTGAGGATAGTGTCCAGTTCCTCTTTCGTGAGAATACCGTGTTCGAGCACGAGGTCATAGACGCCGCGTCCTGTTGCCAAAGCCTCTTTGGCAATCTTCGTGGAGTTCTTGTAACCGATGATTGGGTTGAGGGCGGTTACGATTCCGATACTGCCTTTGATGTAGTTCTCGCAACGCTCGGCATCTACCTTGATACCGTCAACGCAGAATTTGCGCAATACGTCAAAGCCGTTCATCATGATTTCGCAGCTCTCGAAGCAGCATTGTGCCATTACAGGCTCTGCCATGTTCAGCTCCATTTGAGCAGCCTCGTTAGCCATTGCCACGCAGAGGTCGTTACCGATTACTTTGTAGGAAATTTGGTTCATCACCTCAGGAATAACTGGGTTAACCTTACCCGGCATGATAGAACTACCCGGTTGACGAGCAGGCAGGTCAAGTTCGTGCAAACCGCACTTTGGACCGGAACCGAGCAGACGTAAGTCGTTACAAATCTTGTTCATCTTCGTAGCGATACGGCGAAGTACGCTGGAATAGCCGACCATGCAACTGGTATCGCTGGTTGCTGCCACCAGGTTCTCTGCCAAAACAACGTTCCAACCGGTAATTTGAGCCATGGCTTTCACGCATTTCTCTGCATAGCCGGGCTCGGAGCAGATACCTGTACCGATAGCGGTTGCGCCCATATTTACGGTCAAGAATTCCTCTGCTGCGTCGTTCAAGTGCTTGATTTCGTCACGCAGGATACTTGCAAACGCGCCAAAGGTCTGACCCACGGTCATTGGTACAGCGTCTTCCAGTTGGGTACGCCCCATTTTCAGCACGTTCTTGAATTCTTCGGCTTTCTTTTCGAAGGAGTCAATCAACATTTGGAAATGCTTTACATACTCCAAGTGGGTAGCATACAGACCCATGTGGATAGCAGCAGGATAAGCGTCGTTGGTGGACTGGCTGCAGTTAACGTGGTCGTTAGGCATGCAGTATTGATATTCGCCGGGTTGGTGACCCATGATTTGCAGGGCGCGGTTTGCGATTACCTCGTTGGCGTTCATGTTGGTTGTCGTACCGGCACCACCTTGAATCATATCAACGGGGAACATTTCGTGGTGTTGTCCGGCAAGAATCTCTTCGCAGGCTTGTTTGATGCCTTTGAATTGTTCGTCGGTCAGCAAACCGAGTTCGTGGTTAGCCATCGCAGCACCGAGTTTGGTGTAAGCCAAACCGTTGATGAAGGCTGGATAATCACTAAGTTTAAACTTACTGATAGGGAAGTTCTCAATTCCGCGCAATGTCTGCACACCGTACAATGCTTCTACTGGAATTTGGAGTTCGCCAATCAGATCACTTTCTGTGCGAGTTTTACCAGAAAACTGTGTCATAATTGTATTGATTTATTTTATTTTGTTTATCAGTTTCAACTTACGCTATATTTTCTATCCCATTTTTTATCCCATTTTCCATTCCATTCTTTATCCCATTTTCTATCACTCCCACTTACTATTTCCGCCTCATATTTGGCTCTATTACATTCTATTTCCGCCCCATATTTTACCCACACCCACAAAATAACTTGCAAAGATACTACATTTATTTCAAGTATGCAAGTAAAAAATTATTTTCTTATATTCTTTCGCTTTTAATTTACATTAAATTTACATTTGAATTTACAAATTTACAAATTCTTAACTCACAAACTTACAAATTTACAAACTTACAAATTGAATTGGTTCTTCGTCATATTTCGTGATTTCTATATGCTCTCTGGCATAGCGTTTATCAT
>JAKSNN010000036.1 GCA_024399755.1 Paludibacteraceae bacterium
GAATTTAGCAAAAAATAGCAGAAAGATTTGGTAATTTACGAAAAAAGTTGTACCTTTGCATGCTCAAATTGTAATAATATCGAAATAATATACTAAAATACAAAGATTATGTACATCTTATTTACTATTCTTATCGTTATCGCAGCTATCCTTCTGATACTGCTCGTTCTCGTTCAGAACAGCAAAGGCGGAGGTTTGGCATCAGGTTTTGCAAGTGGAAACCAAGTTATGGGTGCTCCAAAGACCGCTGATTTCTTGGAGAAAGCGAGTTGGACACTGGTTGGCATTATCGTGCTCTTAAGTATCTTTGCTGTTGGAGTTAACAAAGGTCAAGCCGAGAGCGCAGAGGCTGAGAGTGCTATCACGGAGCAAGTGCAAGAGGCCGCTGAGGCAATGCAACAACAAGCTCCAGCCGCTGATTTCAATACGGAAGCTGCTGAAGCAACAGAGGAATAAACGATTCAGAATCAGAAGGTTGCAGATTTGCTTTGGTGGCATAAACCGCCTAATAAGCATATCAGCATATACCACGGATAAAGAACCTCCAAAAGGAGTGCAACCCAAAGAGAGACTCGCGAGTCTCTCTTTTTTATGAGCGCATATTCAAGAGGAAACTTGATAAGCAAGACAGCAGGGCAAAGCACCTGCAATAGGTTAGCCAACGCCACCAAGATACCGCAAAGCCAAATGTCGCAATCGACATAATGTGGCGCTTTTCCTGCCCAACGCATGCGTTGTGTAAATAGCAGATTCATAGTAGGTTGCGGCTGAATAAAGGCGTCCGCAATTGGTTCGTCCCAAACAACGATTCTCAGGTTTCTGCGCTTGAAACTCTCAAGCAAAAACATATCATCGCCACTGGGTAAATCGGGGTGGAGGTCGGCATACGACTCCAGCCAACGTTGGCGGTTAACCAGCAAGTTCGCACCCGAACACATGACAGCCTTGCCACGCAAGGCTGTTTCTATAGTAAGTTGCTGAATAGCAGCGTATTCGGCTTGTTGGAGACGGCAGAGCAGAGAGCCCGTTCCATCGGTCATTCGCAGAGGAAGAATGACCAAATCAGGCATATCGTGAGCGCAAAGAAACGCCTCTGCATCAGTCATTTGCGCCTTCGGAAAGGCGACATCATCATCGGTCAGCCACACATAATCCGCCGACGAAGCGGAAATCAGTTTATGCAAAGCATACTTTTTGCCCTTGCCGTCATCGTTGACACCTCGTATCGGGATTATCCTTTCAATCGACATAACTCGCTCATAAATAAGGGGTAAGACTTATTGATACATGCGGTATCGTCGCATGGCAGGTCGGCAGCCAGTAACGCCATTGCCATGCGATGGTCGCCCTCGGTGCGATGGTCGGCAACGGCTGCAAGGCGGTCACTCTCCTTGATAATCAGCGACTCTGTGCCCATAGCGATGAGCCTGACGCCCAATTTCTCGCAGGCGATAGCAACGGCAGGATAAAGGTCGGGCGTTGCAGCAAAATTGACGGATAACTCGCTATCAATCTGCGCAGTATGGCGAATAATGATCCCCTCGTCCGTAAAGGTCGTGGCGACTCCCAAGTGCGCGAAGATATTTGCCACTTCGCGGTCGCCCTGAAGCGTGTCTTGCCGTAGTCCCAAGAGCCTGAGTTCGCCCCCATGCAGGGCAACCCACTCGTACCAAAAGGCTGCGCTGCTCCAGTCCTGTTCCATCTCAAGAGCAAGTCCTTTTTGGGCGCGGGCAATCATTTGGCGGGTCATTTCGATGTAAGGCGAAGAGATGTCCGTATCGGCTTCAACACCGATGAGCAGGAGCGCGGAGACGAACTGCGTAGAGAGCGGGCGAGACAGAAAAACACGTTTTTTTGCAAGCCGTTTTCCCGCAATCTGCAATGGCGGAAAGCCCTCTTTAGCCATATACGTGATGTCGGCACCCAGTTCGCGAAGGGCATCAACTAAGCCTCCAATGGGGCGTTTTTGCATACGGGGCGAGCCTGTGAGAATAATACTAAGTCCCTCTTTCTGAGCACAATAGGCGGTTAGGAAACGCATTGCCGTACCGCAGTTGTCCACATTGATTTGCTCTGTCCCGTTGGCAATACCGGTCAACGCGCGATGCAGGCAGCACACGTCCTCCGGCATAGCAACGGAGACGGGAATTAACTCGTCTCCGTGCATGGTTTGCAGAATCAGCAGCCGGTTGGCTATTGATTTGCTTATCGGCAATGTGATGTCTTGCCTTTGCGACACCGCAATCAGTTGATATTGGGTAGTGGCGAGTAGTCGCGCGAGTAGCGCAGATGTTGGTCGATATAACTCTCGGTGTAGTCAATCGTAACATCAGTAATCTTGCCATCAGCGTCGAAAACAGGCGTGTAAACAGGGTTGATAAAGCCCTTATACGGAGCCAAATGCAAGCCCTCGTAGCGTGCCAAAATCTCTTGGTGGAGAGGTTGGTCAACCTTCACAGCATAATCCTCAACCATCTGCTTGGCAGCGGCATAATCGCCCTCGGAAGTGATACGTTGAATCTCTTTCAGCAGTTCGCCATAGAGCGCGCGAAGTCCCTCGTAATCATTCACTTGCAAGTAGTGTTTGCCGTCTTTCTCAACGATTTCAACCTCCTTGTTATCGGCGTGGCGATATACCCACATCGCAATCAGTTGGCGGTTGCGCATGTGTGCTTCCTCAACGTCCTTGCCCGGCTCAATGCGCACTAATTGCGTCATCAGTCCGTTCATCATCTGCTGATAATAGAAGGCTTTGTAAGCCTCGGCACTTGGCAGCAGACCGAGCTCAACTAACTTAGGATCAGCCATATAGTAGAGTCCAAACAGGTCGGCACGCGCCTCTTCGATAGTGGAAGCATGCTCCTTGAGCGACTCCTTGCTGATACCGGGCATCAGTTTGCCTGAACCGTGTCCAACGCACTCGTGCAAGTCGGTATGCAGGTCGCCACACATCGAGCCGTACCGGTTGTAAAGGTCGCGAATAGCATCGTCAATCATAAACTCCTCGTTGAAACCGTTGCCTTTGGCAGCCTCGCTGTAGGCGGAAGTCAGATTATCAATCGTGACGGACTTGCTGCCGTACTCTTTGCGAATCCAGTTGGCATTAGGCAGGTTGATTCCGATAGGCGTAGCGGGGTAGCAGTCGCCTGCCAACATTGCCGCTGTAATCACTTTGGCGCTCACGCCTTTCACCTCTTCTTTCTTGTATTTTTGGTCGGTAGTGGAGTGGTCTTCAAACCATTGCGCATTGGCGGAAATAATCTCCGTGCGCTTGGTGGCGTCCATGTCTTTGAAGTTCACCATGGCTTCCCACGTGCCCGTGATACCCAACGGGTCGGAATAGGTCTCCGTGAAACCGTTAACGAAATCCACGCGGCTCTCAAGGTCCTTCACCCAAGCAATGCAGTATTCGTTAAATGTCTGTAAATCACCAGTTTCGTTATATTCAATCAGTTTCTCGATAACCAATTTCTGTTGGTCGTTCTCGGCATATTCGAGGGCTTTCTTGAGGTTCTCAACTACCTTTTCGATGGCTGCGCTATAGAGTCCGCCTACTTTGTAGGTGCGCTCCACAATCTGTCCGTTCTCTTTCACAAGTTGGCTGTTCAGTCCGATCCATTTCGGTTCAGCGCTAAGGTCTTTGTGCGCAGCATACCAAGCCTCGGCTTCGGCTTGCGTCACGCCCTCGCCGTAGTAGTTGCCCGCAGAACCGAGCACCAGATCCACGCCGTCTTGTTGGGTCATACGCTTTGCCATTACGGCAGGGTCAAAAATGACGGATAACACCTCGTCCGACAACTCTACGCCACATTGTTGGGCAGCCTGCGTCAGCCATTCCTGCGAGCATTCAGGCAAGAACTTGTCCTCGCTGTAGTGATGGTGAATGCCGTTGCTGAACCACACGCGCTTGAGGTATTTCTCCATCAGTTGGAATTGTTCCTCGTCCTTGTTAGGATAGTTCAGATAAATCTGCTCCAAGGCGCGACGGATAGTCAGGTTGTAGCGACAATTCTGGTCGTACAAGATGTCACGTCCATAAAGCGAAGCCTCCGAAAGGTAATATACCAAGGCTTTTTGTTGGGTACTAAGTGCCTCAAAACCATCTACTTTGTAGCGCAGAATCTCGAGGTCGTAAAATTGCTCAACGGAATACTGAAAATTCGCGTCTTTCTTCGAGCAGGAAAAGAATGCCATAGCAGCAAATGTTAATGCAATTACTTTTTTCATATTAAATTCGTTCTAACACGGTTTGTATCAGTTGTTTAATGCGTGGTTTGTAGTCGGTGTTCGCTGCTTCCGCTTTGCGTTGTGCGATTACGCAGCAGACGGTCATCGCCTTGTGTCCCATGAGCAGGCTGAGTCCGGCAATGCACGACCCTTCCATCTCATAGTTGGTGATGCGTTGTCCTTCGTAGCGGAAGTCGGTAATGCGCTCGTTGATGTCCGGCACGGCGATGTTGCAACGCAAGACACGCCCTTGCGGACCGTAGAAACCGTTAGCCGCAATCGTGCAACCGCGCATCATGTCGTTGCCGGCGATACGGTCCACCAACTCCTCGTTGGCAGCCACCACATACGGCACGGCGGCTTTCTTCGGGTAGTGGATAAACTCCGTCAGCGCCTTCTCAAAGCCGAGGTCGGCAATCCGGTCGCGCCCCTCGTAGAACGCCAACACGCCGTCAAAACCGATGGACTTTTGGCTGACGAGGAAAGCGCCTAAAGGTATATCTTCTTGCATGCTGCCGCAGGTGCCGACGCGCACAATCTCGAGGCAGCGTTTCTCCTCTTTCTCCTCGCGCGTGGTGAAGTCGATATTAGCCAGCGCGTCAATCTCGTTCATCACGATATCGCAGTTGTCTGTACCGATACCCGTGGAGATGCAGGAGATTCGTTTGCCTTTGTATTTACCCGTAATCGTGTGAAACTCACGACTTTGTATGTTGCATTCGATACTGCCTTTGTCAAACTGTTCTGCTACCATGCTCACGCGTCCTGGGTCGCCAACGAGCATGATTTTATCTGCCAGTTGTTCTGGTTTCACGTGCAGATGAAAGGCACTTCCATCTTCGTTGATTATCAACTGAGATGCCGGAAATATTCTTTTCATAGTCTATTTGTAAATCGTCCAATAAATATCTAAATGTTTCAATTGTCCAATAAATAGTAAATCGTAAATTGTCCAATAGTAAATACCTTTACGCTTCTCCTCCTCCAAACGACATTGGAATCGTGCTGCCGGGTGCGGGAGTACCTGTGATTTGGATTGTTCCGAATTGTTTTTCGTACTTAGCCACGTTGTCCTGCAGCGCGAACAGCAGTTTTTTCGCATGTTCGGGGGTGAGGATAATGCGTGATTTCACGTTTGCTTGTTTCAGTCCGGGCATCATTCGCACAAAATCCACTACAAACTCCGACGACGAGTGAGCAATAATTGCCAAATTGGCATACGTTCCCTCCGCCATTTCGGGCGTGAGGTTGATGTTCAGTTTATTTTCTTCCATAGTTTACCATTGCCCTGCTTTCAGGGGCTTTTTTGTTAACATATTCAGGGTTACGAGGGGCAAACAGATGTCGTACCAGAGGATAACAAGTCCGAATCCTCGTACGCCTAACTGCTTGGCGCTCAGGTTAATAATCGTCAGTTGCATGATGAGCCGTGCGATGAACAGCAGCCCTGCTGTTGCCCATACTGCCATGTTGCCCAATACGCCTGCTGCAATCAGCATCAGGTAGAATAGCCCGCGCGTCACGGGTTCTATGCCCAAGCGTGTCTTCGAGTTGCTGGTGTAGTCGTGCGAGACGCCGATGTGTCTGCGTTTCTGTAGCAGCCAGTCGTGCAATGTCTCTTTCGCAGGCGACCATGTGATGCTCTCTCGGCTCACCACCACGGCGGTGTTGGTCTTTGTTGCCACGTGGTTCACCAGCAGGTCATCGTCTCCGGCACGTTGGTTCATCATCGTGGAGAAACCGCCTGTACGCAGGAAAAGGTCTTTCTTGTAGGCGAGGTTTCTGCCCACGCCCATGTACGGGCGACGCGCCAACGCCATGCCGAGGTACTGCAAACCGCAGAACAGCGTGTCGTATTGAATGATACGGTTGATGCGTGTGTGGTCGGGGTAGTATGCCCCAAAACCTATGACGATTTCTTTCTGCGGATCGTCAAATCCGCGCATCATCTCGGTTATCCAGTGGGGCGATTCGGGACGGCAGTCGGCATCGGTAAGGAGCAGATAGTCGTATTTGGCACGCTTCACGGCAAGGGTAATGGCTAATTTCTTCGTACTGTTGACACGAGCGCCACGGGGCACAAACGTGGTCACGATACGGTGGTCGTACCGCATATATTCTTCGATTACCTCGCGTGTATGGTCTTCGCTGCCGTCGTTCACGACGATTACTTCGTAGTTCGAGTAGTCTTGTGTCAGCAGGCTTTGCAAGTAGTCTTGCAGGTTATGTTCTTCGTTGTGGGCGCATACAATCACGCTCACGCCTTTCTGTTGTTCTGCGGAGATAGGTGTGTAGGGTGCTTGGCGCTTGGCATAACGTTGTGGAGCGCCTATGTAACGTGTATAGAAATATACCTGATACACGAACAGCACAGCGAGTACGCCTATCAGGCAGTAATCCGCCGTTCCAAGAGAAATCTGTCCTATTATGTCGATTATACTCTGCATTATTGGGGCAAAATCGTATAAAATGCCTGCAAAGTTACTACTTTTTTTGCATATATGCAAATTTTTATGTACTTTTGCACCCAATTTGCTGTTTGGTTATAAAATTTATTTAGTCCCATAGTCTTCTCCCCCCCCTACTTTCTACTCTTCTTTTGACTTTCGACTTTTGACTTTCGACTAAAAAACTATTTACAAATTTACAAACTTACAAATTTACAAACTTACAAATTTACAAACTTACAAATTTACAAATTGCCTATCATGAACTCTTTCGGCACATCTTTCACTTTCACTTCTTTTGGCGAGTCGCATTCCCGCGCTATTGGCGGCGTGTTGGACGGTGTTCCTGCGGGCTTGCATATTGATTTTGCCCTTATCCGCGAGGCGCTTGACCGCCGTGCCGGACGTCTTTCTGCGGCAGGAGTTTCGCCTCGTGCCAAGCGCGAACCCGACGAGGTGGAGTGGTTGAGCGGAGTATTGGACGGGGTTACGTTGGGCACGCCTATTGCGTTTCTTATTCGCAATCGTGACGCTCGGCCGGAGGATTACGAGTGGCTCAAGCATTCGTTCCGGCAGGGGCATGCCGACTGGACGTACCAATATAAGTATGGTACGCGCGACTGGCGCGGGGGCGGGCGTGCGTCTGCGCGCGAGACGGCTGCGCGGGTGGTGGCAGGAACGATTGCTTTGCAGATGTTGTCGGAGAGGGGTATCTCTGTCCATGCTGAGTTGGTTCAGGTGGGTGAGGCGACCGATCCGGCTTGTTTCGACGAGGTTATTCGTGCGGCAGGGGCTGATGGTGATTCTGTGGGAGGTATTGTCCGTTGTTGTGTCACGGGGTTGCCGGCGGGGTTAGGCGAACCTGTTTTTGATAAGTTGCAGAGTCATTTAGCATTTGCTATGATGAGTATAAATGCTTGTAAGGGTTTTGATTACGGTTCTGGATTTGAGGGTGTGGCACTTCGGGGTAGTGAAGCGAATCGGGTGTCGGGGGGTATGTTAGGAGGTATTTCCGATGGCACGATGTTATCTTTCCGTTGTGTTTTCAAGCCCACTCCCACCACAGCCCGTTCTCTCTCCGCCCTCCAATCCCAAATCACAAATCCCCAATCACAAATAACCAATCCCCAGTCGTCTGTCAATTCATCATTAAGCGAAGCGCATCAATCCATCATTTCTCAAAGTTTTCGTTCTGATGTTTGTATTGCGGTCCGTGCTGTTCCTGTAGTTGAGTCCATGGCAGCATTAGTCCTTTGTGATTTCCTGTCTCTGAGTAGCAACTCATAACTCCCCCTCATAATTCAAAATTCTTATCTCATAATTCATAATTCATATCTCATAATTCATAATTCAAAATTCCCCCCCCTCTCTCATAATTCTCTCTCGCCTTCCGCGCAATCATTTATTATTAGCGTTGTGCAGCAACGTGTAAGGCGAATGCTTGGAGTCTTATGTGTTTTTAGTTTGATTAGGGGGCATAAACTTGTTTACTGCCAACTAAGAAAACAAAAATAATAATAAATCTGCGTTTTCTGCGGGTTCTGCGAGAGACAAATCACCATACAGCGACTTTGTCGCAGATCGTTTGAGCAAAGCGAAATAAGAAATCACCAGTCACAAATCACAAATCACAAATAACCAATCACAAATCCATCTCCGTAGCACTACCGTACCGCACCGAACCTTCACCGAACCTTCACCGAACCTTCATTGTACCCTCATTGTACTCTCATTTTAATTACTCACTCTACTGTGACTTTGTTGTAGATTGTTCGAGCGAAGCGAGATAAGCAATCACAAATCAGGATCTTCGTCATATTTCGTGATTTCTATATGCTCTCTGGCATAGCGTTTTATCATTAGCCACACTCAATATTATTGTGTTGTGCAACAACGTGTGGCTATATTTCCTGTCGTTCACATAATGGGCGATATTATTGTCGTTTCGGCATCGGCGGTTGAACGCCGATAATGCCGCAATGCACACTCTCTATCGGCGGTGAACGCCGATATCTATGACTCTCCTTCACGAAAAGTGACGAAGAACCACAAATCACAATTATATTATCGGGTGATTAGTATGTGATTAATATGTTGTTAATATGTGATTAATATGTTATTCAAGGTACTTCCCTATGATGATACGGATATGTTTTCCCTCTCTCGACTCATAATTCAAAATTCCCCCCCTTCTCATAATTCTTAATTCATAATTCTTAATTCTCTCATAATTCTTAATTCAAAATTCAAATTTTTTTGCATATATGCAAAAAAAGCACTACCTTTGCAGCCGAATTGAACATTTTTGTTTATCGAATTGAACATTTTGTAATAACATGTACCAACGTATTTATTTTCAACAAGTTGCAGATAGGCTGCAAGAGCCGAGATTGCGACTGCAAGTGATTGTCGGACCTCGACAAGTGGGTAAGACGACGCTGATGCAGCAGGTGATGGGAGTGTATGCGCACCCTTTTGACAGTTATACTGCGGACGATGTGCCTAATGTTTCTCAACAATGGCTTGCGCAGATGTGGGAAAGCGCGCGAATGAAGATGCAGGTGAACCATGAGACGGAGCGACTGCTTGTAATTGACGAGATTCAGAAAATCCATAACTGGAGTGAAACGGTAAAAGCAGAGTGGGACCGCGATACGCGGGACGGACGCAATCTGAAAGTGGTCTTGTTGGGCTCGTCCAGAACATTGATTCTGCAGGGATTGACCGAATCGTTGGCAGGACGATTCGAACTGATTCGCTTGCCGCACTGGACTCTCACGGAGATGCACGATGCTTTCGGGCTGACGTGGCAGGAATATGTGTATTATGGCGGTTTCCCGGGGGCAATGCCTTACGTAAAGGATTACATTCGTTGGCGGCAATATGTGATTGATTCGCTTATCGAACCTGCTATCTCGAAGGACGTATTTTTCCTGACCAAGGTGCAAAAACCGCAATTGATTCGGCAGTTGTTCGAGTTGGGGAGTTGCTATTCCGGGCAAGAACTCTCTCTGACGAAGGTGGCTGCACAATTGCAAGATGTGGGTAATGTCACCACGTTGGCAGGGTATTTGGTTTTGTTGGAGGAGGCGGGGTTGTTGTCGGGATTGCAGAAGTTTGCACGGGACACGGCTCGCAAGTATCAGTCGATGCCTAAGTTTCAGGTTCATAATGCTGCTTTGCGAACTGTCTATTCGGATTGTTCTTTCGAGGATGCGTTGGTCTCTCCGCAACGTTGGGGAAGGTTTGTTGAGTCGGCGGTAGGGGCTTATCTGGTCAGCCAAGCCGCTTTGTGTGATTATCGAGTGTATTATTGGCGTGAACGCAACGATGAGGTTGATTTTGTACTTGTGCGTCGAGACAAGATTGTGGCGATTGAAGTAAAGTCGGGGCGGCGTAGTATGAATAGCGGGTTACAACTCTTTGCAGAGCGTTTTCACCCGTATCGCACGTTAGTGGTTGGGACAGAGGGCTTAGATTTTGAGACGTTTTTCAAGATGGATTTGCGAATGTTATTTTCCCTCTCTCATATCTCTTAATTCAAAATTCATAATTCTTATCTCTTAATTCTTAATTCATAATTCAAAATTCCCTGATATTTCCTTTTTTTCTCTTTTTTTTGCAAAAATATTTGCATATATAAAAAAAATGTCGTACCTTTGCGCACTTAAATGTATAAATAGGTGGCGACCATCTATGCTACTGAAAGTGGCAAAATGTCAGCAAGTTAGCCTATTTTTACGAGTGGACATTGAAAGGATATGACATATTGAAACCTTCAACTTTAACGCCCGTGGGTTGGGCGGGGTTTTTGGTGACACTTTGTCAAGTAGCGGTTGTGCGCGATAAAATCGGGGCACAAATCCGCGAACACCTTATATATAATGCGCGCCCCCGCACGCGTAAAACACACACGCGTAAGAGAGTGGTGTATTTAGGCAAGAATTTACGTAACCAACGTTAACAACGCAAACTACGCAAACTACGCCAACAACGTAAATTACGAAAACTACGTGCCTTAGGCACCAACAATGGTCTTTGAAATATTGATTCCAAATGGAATAATCGAAAAAATGTAGCAGGAATATCGCAAAATATTTGCATATTCCGAAATTATGCACTACCTTTGCAGCTGAAAACAACAAAAAGTGTAGCAAACGTATTTCGATAACACACGAAAACGTGTATTGAAATCGAGTTACAAAACAGCAAAAACGTGTATTATAGTCTATGAAACGCAAGATTTACAATGAGTTACTGAATTGGAAGCAATCCGATAGCCATAAGGTTGCTCTTTTGATTGAGGGAGCAAGGCGTATCGGTAAGAGTTTTATTGTGGAAGAATTTGGGCGAAACGAGTATGATTCGTATTTGCTGATCGACTTCAACAAAGCCTCTTCGCAAGTGAAGAAACTCTTTGACTTGTATCTTGAGGACTTGGATACGCTTTTTGAATTGTTGGAGCAGCACTATCAAGTGCGGTTGGTGCCTCGTCATTCGTTGATTATCTTTGATGAAGTGCAGGATTGCCCACGTGCGAGAGCTGCCATCAAGTATCTGGTTGCGGACGGACGTTTCGACTACATCGAGACGGGGTCGCTGGTTAGTATTCAGCGGAATGTGAAGAATATCGTCATTCCGAGTGAGGAACGGGCTATTCAGATGCACCCAATGGACTTTGAGGAGTTTCTTTGGGCGATGGGGAATGAGACGCTGATGCCGTATATCCGCAAGCAGTTTGCCGAGAAAAAACCGATGCGCGAGGTGCATCAGCAGGCAATGGACTACTTCCGCAGATACTTGATGGTGGGAGGAATGCCGCAGGCGGTTGAGCAATACGTGCAAACACGTGATTTGGAGCAAGTGGATAGAGTGAAACGCGATATATTGACGATTTACCGGAATGACATACGCAAGTACGCTGGTAGGTTGGCTATGAAAGTGATGAGTGTCTTTGACGAGATTCCTGCCCAACTTCGGAAGAACGAACGCCGATTCTGCTTGGCTGACCTGAACAAAAGCGCACGCATGAGGGATTACGAGAATGCTTTCATGTGGCTGAGTGAGGCGAAGATTGTAGAATGTGCGTATAATACGGTGGCGCCCAACATCGGCTTACGACTGAATATGGATAGAACAACGCTCAAATGCTATATGGCAGATACAGGTTTGTTACTCTCGATGGCGTTTGACGAGAAGGGCATCATTGATGAGCAGGTCTATAAGAAACTGTTGCTGGATAAATTGGAGGTGAATATGGGTATGTTGATGGAGAATATGGTTGCGCAGATGTTGGTTGCAGAGGGTAATCAATTGTATTTCTACAGCAAAACGGATAGAAACGACTCCTCCAACACGATGGAAATAGATTTTCTGCTTCGCAAGAGTCAGATTACCAATCGTCACAATATCATTCCGATAGAGGTCAAATCGTCCAATGGCTATACGCTTCATTCGTTGCGGAAATGTGTTAATAAGTTTGGTGAGTATGTGACTGACCCTACGGTATTAGCCACCGCAGATATGGGAAAAGCAGATGACCGGATTCAAACCTTGCCCTTATACATGACGTCTTGTCTATAGGACATTGTTATCTATTACAAAACTTCTCTCAAGCGATTATTCCGAAAGCGAATAATCGCTTTTTGTTATTTGGAATCAAGCAAATATCAATCCCACCTACCAATTAGGCGAGGATAGAGACCTCTAACATGTGTATAACATCTGTATAACATGTGTATAGAATGAGTATAGAATGAAATGATGCCGCCGCAAGCGGCTAATGATGGAATGATGAAATGATGCAAATGATGCGAATGATGAAATGATGAAATGATGCGAATGATGAAAATGATGCAAATGATGGATTGAAGAAAATCGTGCTTCTTCATCCCCCTTTAGGGGGCTTGGGGGCTAATTGTCAACCGAATAAACAACAACCAAAAAATAAACAATTAAAACAAACAACAAACTAATTAACCCAAATGTTTAACTCTTTAAAAAATGAAAGGAACAAAATTATGAAAAAGAAAATCTTTACGTTATTAACCGCCCTCGTGCTATGCAGTAGTATGAGTTGGGCAGACTATGTCCACATTGAAAGTTGGGCAGATTTTAATAGCGCAGCGTATACGAAGGTTGCTAATTTTACGAATTATCAAGTTTGGCAATTTCAGTGGGAGGCCGTATTACAATTGAAATTTTGTTGTGCAAGTTTTAAATCAGCAAATCCCTACAAATACAATATAAATGGGACTGATTATATGATGCCTACTAAGGGAGATTATCCTATTCAGGGTACTTGTAAAGATAAAATGGTATGTAGTTACGACTGTAGTATCGATCACTCTAGAAAGTATTCTTTGTTTGAGGTAGATGGTGATATTTATGCAATGAGATATGGTACAGTAACTGTAGACGAAGGTGCGGATGGTCCATATATTTATTGTAATAATTTGACAATAACTGATGGATATGATAATTATGATAGTTATGGTGGTCCTCTCAAATTTACTATAGGTTCTCCTGCTACTTATCGTATAGTTAGTGTGGTTTCCAACAACACTACGATGGGAACCGTATCATACACCTACAAGAGTGGTTACGTGTATGCCGACAATCGTTCTCAAGAATTTAAAGAGGGTTCTGTATATACCTTGACTGCCACTCCAAAAGCAGGTTATCGTTTTGTAAGTTGGAGCGATGGCAAAGCACAAACGCACGATGTCACCATTAATGGTAATGCAACCTATACAGCAACATTTGCACTTGATGTTTCAGAAGCAACTATTACCCGCTCTGCCGGCGTAGGTGGTACGGTTGGTGGAGACGCTGGAAAATATAGCACCAACACCCAACATACCATCACGGCTACTGCTAACTCCGGCTATGGCTTTGCATATTGGGAAGATGCTAACCACAATATCGTCAGCAACAATGCTTCTTATACATTCACTTTGATGGCCGATGTGAACTACACGGCTATTTTCTATGCGGATGGTACAATTACTGCTAATTCCAACAACACGGATTGGGGTACCGTAACTGGCGGTGGTTCATATAAAGGTAACCAACAAGTTACTCTAACTGCAACACCCAAAGGTGGCTATCAATTTGTTGAATGGAATGATCATAATACTGATGCTACTCGTCAAGTTGTAGTTAATGGTAATGCTACCTATACCGCTACGTTTGCTGTAGAAACTGCTTCCTATGCTTCTTTCTCATGGGACGATGCAAATGATATTATTGAAACGGAAGCTTATACAGAAGGAGCGTTATGTGGGTCTATGTTCTATCCTTATGGGAGCAAATTTATTTGGATTCAAGCCAAAAATAAGGCACGTTCTACGCATAATTTCTTGAATTTGGTTATTAGAACGAATAATTCAAGAAAGTATCATAACGATGAATATGATGGTCCTCTGGTAGCAGATTATTCGGTCGTAGTTCCCACTGAATATGGTCCCGTAGTGGCCAATTGTGATAATTCTATCTATGAGAGTAACTATTATTTCTGCCAATTGCCTGGCAATGTAACCGATAAAGTAGTTGGTTGGCATATTGAGACCATGTCTCATGGCGGTACATGCCACTTCCAAGGTTATTTTGGTACGTTAAGTCAGCGTATTAGTATGTTATGTTCGTTTGCTTGCGATAAGACAAACGTAAATTCTGATATCGGAGAAAATGAAAGCAATTATACGAATATCAATAGTGCTATTGTAAAAGTTTCTGAAGGTAAAGATGGACACATGTATATTCGCATTGAGAATGCTTCGACAGGAAAATTACTTATTACTATTGGTGAACCTGCATCTACCACCCCTATCGTTACAATCAACACCCCCACGAATGGTACTATCGTAGTAAAAGATGCAAATAACAATACCATTACTTCCGGCACTCAAGTGGAGAAGGGTACTGTGCTTACCGTTACTGCTACTCCTTCTACAGATTACCTCCTTAGTGCATGGACAGGTGGTATCACTACGACCTCTACCGAGGGTAATGTGGTTACGGGTACTATCACCGTTGATAATTCTGTCACCATTGGTGCTACATTTGCGGCATGTATAAAATATACTATTGAAATCAACCCCAATAGCGGTAGTGGCTTAATTACAATCACGGATGCTAATACGGGTGTCGTTTACTATAACGACCATGTCACTAAAGACATCTTTTTCCCGACAGGCTGCTATGTATCCATTGTTGGTAAACCGGATGCCGGTTCAAAGGTGAAATTCAGTTATTTTGGTGGTGACAACTATTATACTACAGAACATACATTTACCAGTTCTTTCCAAATTACCGCATCTAATAGATGGACAATTGAGTTGATAGCCTTGTCCCCTACCGTTACGATTACGAAACCTACTGACGGTACGATTGTGGTTACTGATGCGAATGGACAAACCATCACTTCCGGCACGCAAGTGGAGAAAGGTACAGTGCTTAATGTCAAACTGACTACCGAGAAGAATTATGTTTGGTCTCAATGGATTGGCTGCACGATAGATAATACGCAAATGTCATTGGAACTTAGTAATGACAAACATGCTCCTACAGGAAAAAACATCTATCAAGGTTCCTTTACTGTGGATAACGATGTTACTATCGGAGCTGGTTTGAATGGAGCAAGCAATGTCTTCTTTGGAAAGGCAAAAGGCAAACTGCCGGGTGATGGTACATGGATGCTAAAAGATATGAATGATAATATCTTGTATCAAGGAGCGTCTTCTGGTACAGTTACATTGGCTACCGATGCTAAACTGAAGTGGTCAATTATGCCTAATGATACGAGTTATACGCAAGTGCAAAAGAAAAATGAGGATTCTACCATTAAGATTCTTCCAAGTTTTACTGATTCTATTTTCGTGATGCCAAGTGCAAACTGCTCCTTATATATGTATTTCATGGTGAAACCACGTATTAAGATGGAAGCAATGGAACATGGTTCGGTTATTGTCAAGAACCAAAAGAATGAGACTCTTAGCGATGGTGATTATTTCGCCCCAGGTGATGTCTTGACGCTTACAGCAGTACCAGCCGATGGTTACAAGTTTGAGGGTTGGAATAGTTATCTTGCAGACAAAGTACAAAACAACATCTATACGCATCCTTTCGCCAAAGGAACAGACACAGATGCAAGTCTCAAGGTTGCAAACATTGGTGCAACGTTTGCTCCGAATGTTCACACCCTGACTTGGGCAGGTATTGACGGTGCAACCCTGAGTGGCGATTATACTGCTGCCGGTCAAGTGGCATACGGTACTGCACTTGTTGCTCCTACCGTAGAAAAAGCAGGTTACAACTTCACGGGTTGGAGTCCTTCTGTGGCTGCTACTATGCCTGACAATGATGTTACCTATACCGCACAATGG
>JAKSNN010000037.1 GCA_024399755.1 Paludibacteraceae bacterium
ACTTTGTGTCTTTGCCCCGGTGTAGAGGGTTTAAATTTACGTACAGCCATTTTTAAATATTGCTATAAAAATCGATTGATTCACCTTCTTTCAATGTCACGATAGCTTTCTTGTAAGCATTGGTTTTGCCTTTCAGCAAGCCACTTCTCGTCCAACGTTGTTTCACTTTAGGAGCAACGATGAGCGTATTTACATCAAGCACTTGGACATTATACATTTCTTCAACTGCTTTCTTGATTTCAAGTTTGTTAGCAGTGCGGACAACCTGAAAACCGTAACGATTAAACTTTTCGCCGGCGGCGGTCATCTTTTCTGTGACGATAGGTTTGATAATAATTGCCATAGTCTTGCCTCCTTATGCGTTTAACGTTTCTTCAAGTTTAGCGATTGCATCCTTAACGAATACAACGGCATTGGAATTCATGATTGCGTATGTATTCAACTCACCTACGGTAGTAACGTTGGTATGCTCAATATTACGTGCAGATTTGAGTACTTCCATATTATTCTCAGGGAGAATGAAGAGCACTTTCTTGCCTGCGATATTGAGTTTGTTCATTACTTCAATCATAGCCTTCGTCTTAGGAGTCTCGAAAGTGAGAGCGTCAAGAACGATGATTTGGTCGTTCTTAGCGCGCAGACTGAGAGCACTGCGACGAGCGAGTTGTTTTACTTTGTGATTCAGTTTGAAACCATAGTCGCGAGGAACCGGACCAAAGATGGTACCACCACCTACACGAACTGGAGATTTCAAATCACCCGGACGCGCACCTCCGCCGCCCTTCTGACGACCAAGTTTGCGAGTAGAGTGAGCGTTTTCACTACGTTGTTTTGCTTTGGCTGTACCTTGACGGTTGTTAGCCAAGAATTGCTTAACGTCCAAATAAATAGCGTGGTCGTTAGGCTCAATACCGAAGATAGCGTCATTGAGAACCACCTTCTTGCCGGTCTTAGCGCCGGTCATGTTCAAAATACTAAGTTCCATACTAATTACTTGTTAATGATAACGATTGAATTTTTAGCACCCGGAATAGAACCTTTTACCATGAGAAGGTTATATTCAGGAATTACTTTGAGTACAACGAGGTTTTGTACGGTAACGCGGTCTTGTCCCATGTGACCAGCCATGCGAGTCCCCGGGAAAATACGGCTAGGATAAGCGCAAGCACCTACAGAACCCGGAGCGCGGAGACGGTCATCTTGACCGTGTGTAGATTGCCCTACACCGCCAAATCCGTGGCGTTTTACTACACCTTGGTAGCCTTTACCTTTACTTGTACCGATGACGTCAACATAGGAATTCTCCTCGAACATGTCAACAGTCAGGGTATCACCGAGTTTTACCTCTTGTTCGAAACCTTCGAACTCTGCGAGATGGCGCATAGGTTGAACTCCTGCAGCCTTGAAGTGACCTGCCTCGGCTTTGTTGGTATGTTTCTCGCTCTTAGGCATGAAACCTACCTGCACAGCCTCGTAGCCGTCTTTCTCCATGGTTTTCAGTTGCGTTACAACGCATGGACCTACCTCGATAACGGTGCATGGGATATTCTTTCCATCGGCACCGAATACGGAAGTCATTCCGACTTTTTTACCTAATAATCCTGGCATTTTTGCTGTAATTATTAATTAAACTTTAGTTTATTTTCCACTCTCGCCGACGGGTCGTGACCGCTTCACCTAAGTTACTTGGTTCTTTCCGTCGGAAGTGGTTGTTTTGTTTGTTAATCAAACGGTTTATCAAACTTTGATTTCTACTTCCACACCGCTGGCAAGTTCGAGTTTCATGAGAGCCTCTACAGTCTTGTTGTTGGAGTTGTAGATGTCGATGAGACGTTTGTAACTAGAAAGTTCAAATTGCTCACGGCTCTTCTTGTTAACGAACGTAGAACGGTTAACCGTAAAGATACGTTTGTGTGTCGGCAATGGAATAGGACCGCTAACAACGGCACCTGTTGCCTTAACTGTCTTTACGATCTTCTCGGCAGATTTATCCACCAAGTTGTGGTCGAAAGATTTCAGTTTGATACGAATTTTTTGACTCATAGCATTAAATGTTTTTATTGTTTTTACTTAGCGGTCGTACGCGGTACGCAAAGAGTCATTTGCTTGCGCCTTACGCGTACGACGCGCGTTCCTTATTATTTTAGTGCGTTATACCAACTCAGCGTGACCTCCAACTTCCGTAAGAACTGCTTTTGCGATAGTGCTGCTAACAGCCTCGTAGTGAGAGAACTCCATGCTGCTGGTAGCACGACCCGAAGTGATGGTACGGAGAGCGGTAACATAACCGAACATCTCGCTCAATGGAACTTTCGCTTTCACGATACGTGCGCCAGTACGAGCAGTATCCATACCCTCAACTTGTCCACGACGTTTGTTCAAGTCACCAATAACATCACCCATATTCTCTTCCGGAGTAACCACCTCAATCTTCATGATAGGCTCCATCAGAACAGGTTTTGCCTTAACGCAAGCCTCTTTGAATGCGAGTTGTGCGCAGACTTCGAAGGACAACTGGTCAGAGTCAACCGGGTGGAAACTACCGTCAATAACGGTAACTTTCAGTTTATCCATAGGATAGCCAGCCAATACACCAGTCTTCATGGCAGCCTCGAAGCCCTTTTGGATAGACGGGATATACTCCTTAGGAATATTACCACCTTTGACTTCGTTAACGAATTGCAATCCGTTCTCTGTGCTTTCGTCAGCAGGTTCAACGCGAACAATCATATCGGCGAACTTACCGCGACCACCCGTCTGTTTCTTATAGGTCTCACGCAGTTCGATCGGTTGAGAGATAGCCTCACGGTAAGCAACTTGCGGTTTACCCTGGTTGCACTCTACCTTGAACTCACGTTTCAGACGGTCGATAATAATCTCCAAGTGAAGTTCACCCATACCCGAGATAACGGTTTGACCCGTTTGCTCATCGGTCTTAACGGTGAAGGTCGGGTCTTCCTCTGCCAATTTAGCAAGTCCGATACCGAGTTTGTCCACATCGGCCTGACTCTTAGGCTCTACGGAAATACCAATCACAGGAGCAGGGAATTCGATAGACTCCAACGTAATAGGATGCTCTTCAGAGCAGAGTGTATCACCCGTGCGGATATCCTTGAAACCTACGCCTGCTCCGATATCACCAGCGCAGATTACATCTACAGGGTTCTGGTGGTTGGAGTGCATTTGGAAGATACGCGAGATACGTTCCTTCTTACCCGAGCGCGTGTTATATATATAGGAGCCAGCCTCCAATTTACCGGAATAAACTCTGAAATAGCAGAGACGTCCTACATACGGGTCGGTAGCAATCTTAAATGCGAGTGCGCAGAGAGGTTCTTCCTCATCCGGTTTGCGAGTAGCAGGCTCTTCGGTACGAGGGTCAGTACCAGTGATTACCTCGTTATCGAGTGGGCTTGGCAAATAAGAGCAAACTGCGTCAAGCATAGTCTGAACACCTTTGTTCTTGAAACTGGAACCGCAGATTACAGGGAAAATCTCCATCGAGAGGCAAGCCTTACGAATACCTTGGCGAATCTCATCTTCCGTAATAGTAGATGGATCATCGAAATACTTCTCCATCAAGGTATCATCATAACTTGCTACCGTCTCGAGCATTTTATCTCTCCACTCTTCCGCATCAGCGCGAAGTTCTGCAGGAATCTCTTCCTCAACATACTCGGCACCCATAGTCTCGTCGTGCCAAATGATAGCCTTCATCTTAACGAGGTCAACCACGCCTTTGAAGGTCTCTTCCGCTCCGACAGGGATTTGGATAGGGCAAGGAGTAGCACCCAGGACCTCTTTGATTTGGCGAACTACATCGAAGAAGTTCGCGCCCGAGCGGTCCATTTTATTCACGTAGCACAGGCGCGGAACTCCGTATTTATCAGCCTGACGCCAAACGGTTTCGGACTGAGGTTGCACACCGCCTACAGCACAGAGAGCCATAACAGCGCCGTCCAAGATACGAAGCGAGCGCTCAACCTCTACAGTAAAGTCAACGTGCCCCGGAGTGTCAATCAAATTGATTTTGTATTTGTCGCCACGATAGTTCCAGAAGGTAGTAGTAGCAGCAGAGGTGATAGTAATACCACGTTCTTGCTCTTGCTCCATCCAGTCCATGGTAGCGGCACCATCATGAACTTCACCAATCTTGTGAGTAAGACCAGTATAAAAAAGAATACGTTCAGAAGTAGTAGTCTTACCGGCATCGATGTGCGCCATGATACCGATGTTTCTGTTGAATTTTAAATCGTGCTTTGCCATTGATTCAGGGTATTATTAGAATCTAAAATGTGCGAATGCACGGTTAGCCTCAGCCATACGGTGCATATCCTCTTTACGTTTGAAGGCGCCGCCTTGGTTGTTGTAAGCGTCCATAATCTCTGCAGCCAACTTTTCAGCCATAGAGTGTCCGCCACGTTTGCGAGCGAAGAGAATCATATTCTTCATAGCGATAGATTCCTTACGGTCAGGGCGAATCTCAGTAGGAACCTGGAAGGTTGCACCACCGATACGTTTGGACTTAACTTCTACGAGAGGAGTGATGTTGTCAAGAGCCTGTTTCCAGATCTCGAGCGCAGATTTCTCTTCGGACTTAGCTTTTTGGCCAACCAGTTCGAGAGAGGTATAGAACACGCCATAAGACGTATTTTTCTTACCATCGAGCATCAAGTGGTTCACGAATTTAGCCACCATCACCTCGCCGAACACAGGATCCGGAAGGATCACACGTTTCTTTGGTTTTGCTTTTCTCATTGTTGTGTTGTTTTTGTTTGTTTACTTTAGCGTTGAGCGTTGCTCTCTGCTATTTTTGGTTGTCTATCGTCTTCAGCCCTACGCGTAGAGCTTACTCAACCGATCAACCCATTTTTAATCTGTCCCAAAGTATGGAACGTTTAGTTGAAATTAGGAATTACTTTTTACCGGCTTTAGGGCGTTTAGCACCGTACTTGGAACGACGTTGCAAGCGGTTAGCCACGCCAGCAGTATCGAGTGTACCACGAACGATGTGATAACGTACACCCGGAAGGTCCTTTACACGGCCACCACGTACCATAACGATACTGTGCTCTTGCAAGTTGTGTCCTTCACCCGGAATGTAAGCGTTCACTTCCTTTTGGTTCGTCAAGCGAACACGAGCCACCTTACGCATAGCGGAGTTAGGCTTTTTAGGAGTTGTTGTGTAAACGCGTACACATACGCCACGACGTTGTGGGCAACTGTCCAATGCAGGGCTTTTGCTCTGGTCGATAAGTTCTGCTCTTCCTTTTCTAACTAATTGTTGAATTGTAGGCATTGTAACTTGTTTTGGTTAATATTATTGTTAATTTTAATGTTAATTCTGCTCACCCGCGAGAGCCCTATATTTCACACATACGTATGTGCGAGGCGAGGCATACCGCGAAAAAGCATGCAAAGGTACTACATTTTTTTGACCCGTGCAAATTTTTTAAGAAAAAAGTGTAAAAAAGTGCAATTTTCTGCTGATTTCTGCTACTAATAGGTGATTAATAGATTGTGAATTCAAAATAGCAATAATCGGTACATACACCCCAACGATCGGTTATTGAGTTATATGTAGTATGTGATTCCTGATCAATCTTTAGTTTGTTATATCCCTTATGAGCAGCATATTCCTCATAAGCCCATTTTACTTTATAAGCACCTGTTAATGTGTTTCTATAAGCGCTGATATCTGAAGTGCTTTGTGGGACAGAAGGTACTGTCGTTCGGTCAGTAGGGCAGTACCAATAGGGCAGATAACCTGATGCGCTCACAGCAACCCATTCTTCGGTCGGTGGTGTGCCTCCGCCGTTATCACCACTATTATCACCGTTATTATTACCGCTATTATCTCCATTATCTCCATTATCTCCATTATTATCACCACCTTCTGTGTTTTCTCCAGAATCCTTTATAGAACAGACCGCTCTTATAGCGCGTGCAAAGTTGCGATTTTCCGTGCCGTAAAGCACACCTGCATTACCTGTTGTTTTGCGCGTTATAAGCCCCCATGCTCCATTATTATTTGGTTCATAAAGTGATGATGTCCAATATAATCCATCAATATTAAGTGAATGTGAATTTCCATTATCATCAATCCAACCATTAGATGGTAAAAATATGCTATTGCCATTGGGACCTATAAATTTGTAACCACTAATGTTATCATGTGTTTCCCAAATGCGAGTGCATTTATTCCATAACTCTTGTGCTTCTTCTTTAGTCGGCATACGCCAATTATCACCCCAGTTTCCGTGAGCGGCATCATCTATAAGTTGGAGGGTAGTACGATTATCAACCGAGCCATACGCACTATTAGTGCAATATTTGGTCAAGTGATTTTTATTGCCATGACAATACGAATCCCAGCTTTCTGATTCCGCTTTGTCAACGCATCCCCATTGAAAATAGTAGCCGAAGTCGTATAGTGTGGCTGCACCAATATTGGCATTTGCCCATTTAATGCCACTTGGCAAGCCTAAATCTATTGCTTCCGCTATAAATTGATTATTGCCATTTTCACCATCATTGGGATTCGTAGGTTCATTGCTTTTGCAACCTATTACTGCAATTGTTATTGAAATTAGTAAAAATAAAAGTTTTGCTTTCATAAGGGTGTTATTTTTTAGTATTTTTCCTACTCACTTACGGCTTTTCGGTTACTCCAAGCCCGTTGCTTGACGAGGCACAAAAAAGTGGACTAAACTTTTTAATCCACGTTTCTCGGTATCGCCAAACACCTATGCAGTCGAATTATCGAAGTAAAGCCCACTCGAAACGAGTGAGCGTTGAACTTTACTTCACAGTTGACTTTTTCTAAAATTGGCGATTTCGGAAAAGTGTGAAACAAAGATAACGCTATATTATCTATTGTGCAAAATCAATTGCTTGTTTTATTTCATAGGCAACATGAGTATTGTTTATTTATCGTTATAATGATTGCCAACTTGAACCACCAAGACTGCAATTATCTGATCGTAAACATCATAAATAATACGCTCGTTCGCAGTTATGCGGCGCGAATATGTTATATTCCCGCCACCAACCATTGGCTCAGGATGACCTATCCCGCTGCGCGGATGTTGCATAATGTCCACCAAAACCTTTCGGGTTTTGTCAAATAACACAGGATTCGACTTCTTCCACTTTCGTAAGGTCTTATCCACATCCTTCGAATATTCAATCCTGTACATTTAGAGAGAGTCGAAATAGTGTTGCATAGCATCGGGAGTAGCAAAAGAGATGGTTTCTCCCTTTTCAAATTCTGCCCGCGCTTTCTTGATTTTAGCCGCTAATTCAGGAGTAATCGTATCTCTGCGGGGTGATGATTTACGCACAGAACTAACGCCCTGAATCATACGTATCGCTTGCCTAACCTTGGGCAACATAGCCGAATCTGCGAGGCTGACAATCAACTGAGGATTTGAACCCTGTAAAACTGCATCTACCATAACATGTAAACTATAATCGGGGACAAAGGTACTATTTTTTCCAAAAATACGCAAACATTTTTATGAAAAAGTACGAAAAAAGTGTGTTTTTCTGCTGATTTCGGGGAAATTAGCGGCTCATGTAGTCGCAAACGGCATCAATCTGTGAGGAGAAAGACGAGAGAGAGAGAGACTGAGCGGACGGAGAAGATTGCGGGGACTGAGCGGGCGAAGCGGACAGGGAAGACGAAGCGGGCGAAGAAGATTGCGGGGACAATGATGTAGCCGGAAGGAAGCGGTTGTTAAAGAACGCACTACCGATGGTGAAAGACCACGGAGCGACCTTTTTTACCTCATCAAGACGTGCAAAACTATCTATGCTGCCCGCCAGACAAACCGGCGCCTTAACCCGAGAAATAAGTTCCCGATTGAGACGCAACACGTCTCCCGTGAAACGATAACCCAACAAATCAATTCCATAGACCCCACGAGCGATATAATCCTTTGCTTCGGCGACCATTTCTTCGACTGTTCCCTCCAAAACAGACGGTCTGCCATAAACCTTTCCAACGAAAGGCATATACTTGATATTGTGAGATTTACAATAATCATTTACAGCGTCGGAATAGATTGTTCCCAAGAGATAATCGCAGCCACAACGATGAGCAGTTTCGGCACCACGAAGCCCCTCTTCCTCCGTCGTAGCGACCACCTCCAAAAACGTACTTTTGCCACACGATTTCATGTAGGCAAAAAGTCGCTCCATCTCAGGAATAGGCAACGGCTGCTCCTTCATACCCCAATAGTCGGCACGGGAGTCCTTGCATTGGGCAAAGATTTCCGCAGCGTTGCTGACAGTCAAGTCGTTACGAGTCAGCATGACAATCAATTTTGGAGCAATAGTCATATCGTTACACATCCGAATTTGGTTCGCCTTTTCGCGAAAAAACGTGCAAAGGTACTACATTTTTTCCAAACGCGCAAGCGGAAAGAGAAAAAACATGAATAAATCGACCCACCAACAAGACAAAATGGGGTACAGAAAACAAAAATATAACCACCAACCGAAAGGCTGATGGCTATATTCCTAACTTAAACGCCAATCATTTACGATTATTGTCTGTCGCCGGTTCAGTCGTTAGGCAGGCGATAGATAACAAGTTGGCAGAACCATTTTCCTTCATCATTCTTGAAAAGGGAAAGGTCTCTCCCAGCAAACGGGACATCATTTAATGAGACATTAGAACTACCATTACATACGTGCTCTGCTGCTGTAAACATCTCAGGATTGACACTCATTTTTACAAAATTGAAGAACTGCGATTCTTCTCTTGAATCGAAGAAAGCACCCATGGATTGAAAGATACACTTTCCAGCAAAATTATCAGGGAATATCTTGGCGCAAGCGGTCTCATTTTCCAAGAAATACTCTCTTGCAGCATCAAATTCAGAAGCGCTCTTCACAATAGAATATACAACCGAATCAACTACAGCGTCCTTCAAAACAATGCGGCAGGACTCGTCGCCGTTCTTGTACACATCTTGTTCTTTGTTGAAACCAGCTTCGGTCAATGTCGAAATCAACTTCTGCCCGTCGGTACCGAGAGCATCCTTTGAGGCTGTCATTCCAGTTTCAGCTGTAACGCCCCACTTAGCATAAAGAGTAATGTCTGCCGTTACTATGTCCGAAGCGAAATCCCATTCGTTAATGCATTCAGCCTCCTTGAACCAACCAATCACTTCGAAATAGTCAACCGCAGCAACTACCGGTCGAGCAACAGTAGCACCCTCGCTGACAGTAACAATTTCCGGAGCGACACCACGACCATTGACATCAAAAGTAACTTTGTAGATGTTTTCACATCCCGTTAACGCGATGGCGGCAACAGCCATCAGTGCCATAAATACTTTTTTCATAAAAACTTTGTTTTTTGTATTTGTTAATAATTATGCAGTAAACCTAAAAAAATAGGCTACCATAGAGCCGAGTTTATAGATATCGTTGAGACTTATTTCGATTTATGGTGCAAAGGTACTACATTTTTTCCAAACGCGCAAGACTTTTGAAAAAAAACAAGCATAATGGGACTTCTATAAGATCCCCGCTACGTTGAATACAAAACATCGTAACATATCAGTAAAGTATCTGTCAAGTATCTGTCAAGTATCGATGTGCTCCGTTAGTGCTCCGTTGGTGCTCCGTTAATGCTCCGTTAGTTGGTTGCTTGTTGTTAGTTAAGAATTAAGAGAATTATGAATTAAAAATTATGAATTAAGAGTTAAGAGTTGAGAGCGTGGCACAATAATTGACGTGATATTGGGACAAAATTTGTGTATGTGAAAAAAAAGCAGTAACTTTGCAGCCCAAATGACTAAGATTGATAAGATATTAACACACAAGATATACGGTTTTCCGATATTGGTAGCCATATTATACCTCGTATTCGAGTGCACCTTCGTACTTGGAGCGTACCCGCAGGCGTGGATAGAAAATGGTGTTGAATGGCTGGTAGAAAGCCTCAAAAACATCATGCCCGATACATGGTGGGCTGCACTCATCACAGACGGCGTGATACAGGGCGTGGGAACCGTGCTGAGTTTCCTGCCGAATATCGGCATTTTATTCGTATTCCTCTCCATCATGGAAGATAGCGGGTACATGGCACGTGTGGCGTACCTGATGGACAAAATCATGCACAAAGTGGGACTGCATGGCAGTTCGTTTGTGCCGATGATTATCGGATTCGGGTGCAACGTGCCTGCGATTATGGACGCGAAAAGCATTGAAAATAAGAAAGACAGGACGCTCACTATGCTCATGATTCCGTTTATGAGTTGCTCGGCACGACTGCCCGTATATCTATTCTTCGTTTCAGCGTTCTTCGCGCAGTATAAAGCGTTGGTAATGATTTCGTTATACCTAATCGGCGTGCTGATGAGCGTGCTGTTTGCACTCGTCATGAAACGTACAAAATGGTTTAAGCAAGACGCAGATGACCCGGAGAACGTCTTGACACCCCTTGTGGCGCCTTCGTTTCAACATACGGGACGGCATATCTGGAACCATTTAGAAGACTATCTGCAGAAGATTGTAACCGTCATCATTTGGGCTTCCGTCATCATTTGGGCATTGGGATATTTCCCTACGCAAGAGTTGGAAACCAGTTACTTAGCGCAAGTGGGACATTGGATTGAGCCTGCCGTTCAACCGTTGGGATTTGACTGGAAAATGGCAGTCTGCCTGCTGACAGGTCTGCCCGCCAAGGAAGCCATCGTATCGACTATGGGTATCTTGGCACACGGAGGCGGCACTTTGAGCGCCTTCACACCCGTAACGGCAATGTCGTTCATGGTGTTCGTGCTATTGTATTTCCCCTGTATCGCCACGATTACCACGTTGCGGAAAGAAGTAGGCAGGAAATGGGCATGGTTTACCGTTGTTAACTCGCTGATATTGGCGTGGTTATTGGCATTTTTAATACAACAGATAGGAGGGTTGTTTTAGATATGAAACGAGTTATTTCGATAGCGTTATTTGCGATAGTTTGGCAGGTAGCCGTTTGGGCTCACGCCTGGGGCGTAGTGGTAGATGACCAAGGTCAGCCACTCCCCGGCGCAAACGTCTATTGGGCAGGTACGCAAAACGGCACGACAACCGATGCCGACGGCAAATTCGAGTTGGAGCCCGTCCATACAACACACTTGCTTGTGACGTCCTTTGTAGGCTACCATAACGACACTACGGAAGTAGTCGGACATAAGGCACTTACGATAGTTCTTGTGAGCGACGCCGTGCTGGACGAGGTAACGATTACAGAACGGAAAATGTCCGTACTGAAGTCGCGTTTTTCTGCCATTGAGACGGAGACTTTGACGGGTGACGAACTCTGCAAAGCCGCCTGCTGTAACCTGAGCGAGAGTTTTGAGACAAGTGCGTCCGTAGATGTGGCTTACGCCGATGCCGCTACAGGGGCTAAACAGATTCGTTTGCTCGGTCTGGCAGGCACCTACGTGCAACTACTGACCGAAAACACACCCGGCGTGAGAGGATTGGCGCAGACCTTCGGAATGGAGTTTATTCCCGGTCCGTGGATGGACGCCATACAAGTGAGCAAAGGCACGTCGTCCGTCATCAACGGCTATGAGGCAACTGCCGGACAAATCAACGTAGAGTTTCTTAAACCACAGAAAACCAGTCCGATAGCCATTAACGCCATGCTGAATACCGAACTGCATGCGGAAGTAAATGCCACAGGCGGCTGGATACTGAACGACCACGTTTCGACAGGCGTTTTGGCACATTATCAAGACCAATCGTTAGAGATGGACGGCAACAAAGACGGGTTCCTCGATATGCCCAAGTCCAGACAACTCAACCTGATAAACCGCTGGTATTTCACGAAAGAAGACTACACGGGACAAATCTTCGTACATGGCGTTTACGACAGCCGAATAGGCGGAACAAGTGCGAAACAAAAAGTGCTTGCGCCCGAAAACACATACAACATCAACCTCTCGACACGCAGAGTAGATGGATTCATCAAGAACGGCTATGTCTTTGACCACGAACTCAACAGTTCTATCGGCATCATCGCCGCAGCCAGTTACCACGAACAGGTCAACCATTACGGCAATCGGCTGTGGAACGCTTCGCAAACAAATGCGTATCTGAATGCGATGTACCAGACCGAGTTTGACGATTGCAAGACCGATACGGCAGATGTCCACGGACACAAACTGACGGCAGGTTTGAGCGTCAATTATGACCGCTACCGCGAGACCGCAGCAGGGCTGACGGCAGACACACTCACCTTGCCACGAGACGAGGTGACGCCCGGCATTTTTGCGGAATACACCTACACGTACAAGGACAAAATTACCCTGTTAGCGGGTATTCGAGGCGATTGGTCGAACCGGTACGGTTTCTTCGTTACGCCCAGAATGAATATCCGTTATACCCCCTTCGAATGGTGGACTTTGCGGGCAAGCGCAGGACTCGGTTACCGTTCTCCGAACATCATCGCCGACAACGCCAATTACCTGCCCAGCAGCCGAATATGGAACATCGGTTCGGGCAATTTTGCGCAAGAGAAAGCCGTCAACACAGGTGTTACAACAACATTCTATATTCCGCTGGGCAGCAAGGAGTTACAACTAAGTGGCGAGTACTTCTACACGCGGTTCTTAGATGCCGTGATTGCCGATATGGACGCCAATCGCCATGGCGTAACGTTGTTTAACCTGAGCGACATTTCAGGGGCACAATCCTTCTCGCACAACTGGCAGGCAGAAGCCACGATGGAGATTCTGCGCGGGTGGACGTTGACGGCGGCTTTTCGCTATACCGACGTGAAGCAAACGAGTTGCAACACGGAAGGCGAATATGTGCTGCGCGACAAGCCCTTGCAGAACCGCTTTAAGGGAATCATTTCGACAAGTTACCAAACGCCCAACAAGGGTTGGCAATTCGATGTGACAGCCCAATTTAACGGCTACGGAAGAATGCCCGACGGCTTCGTTATTCCTGAAGGAAACCAACAGTACTACGAGAAGAACGGAACGCTTTATCACAAGTGGTATCCGCAACTTATGGCGCAGATTACCAAGTACTTCCATTCGGCAAGTATCTATCTTGGCGCAGAAAATATGACCAATTTCAAGCAGGACAATCCGATTGTGAATGCCGGCAGTCCGTATAGCCAAGACTTTGATGCGTCGATGGTTTGGGCACCCATAGACGGCTGGAAGATGTATTTGGGTTTCCGTTGGGAATTAGAACGACATGATGAACACGAACACGAGCATCATCATGAGCACGAACATGAACATTAATCAAAAAAATCACACTTTATTGTGCAAAAAATTCCCATTTGCTTGCACATGTAGATTTTTTGTAGTACCTTTGCAGCCGATTTAAGTTTTGCCGCGATGATGGAATAGGTAGACATGCCAGACTTAAAATCTTGTGGTCAGCAATGACCGTGCCGGTTCGACCCCGGCTCGCGGTACGAAATAACCTCATTAACACCCAGTTGATGAGGCTATTTTTTTGCTAATTTGTATATTTTTATTAAAAAATAAACAAAAAAGTTGGAAATATGAGAAAAAAGCAGTATCTTTGCAAACTTTTTATGAAATAAAGAATGAAAAACTTTTGGAAGATATGTCTGTTACTTGCCTTGGCAACAGGGATTGTAATGCCTTCGTATGCCGAGGAAGTGAATAAAAAGAAGTATCGCCCTGTGGCTCGAGATTTATCGTGGAACGGCAAGAAGAGTGACCACCGCACAGGTCTTTACACCCGACATAACAAGTCGGTCGCCAATGGTATTATGCTTTCTGCCAACGCCGTGTATTACTATGGCGATATAGATATGCTTGATCAAGCGTTTCTACACGGTTTCCAACCACAGAACCTTAGTGCAGGCGGAAGTTTGCGAGGCAGTTATATGATGCCTGCCGCCCGGTCGTGCAACTGGCGATTCTCGTTATCCGGCGGTTATATGCACGGCAACGATAGCGCCCGTATGGACCTAAATGAGGTAACGGGCGAACTCTATCCTGCCGGCAAGGGAATGTTTAAAAATATCTTTGGCGAAGCTACTGCGGGTATCGAATGGTATCCTTTCTCACGAGCAGGTTTATATATTTACGGCGGTTTGGGATTCAACGTCAGTTCCGTAAGTTATGACTTCTTCAAGACAAAATTAGGTAGCGGACATCGAATAGGTTTTGTGCCTCTGTTGGCTGTCGAATTAGGATATAACTTCTACGTAGGCAAGAACTGGTTTATATCCGTAGATGTGGGACTGCACCAAGCACTATTCGATATCCCCGGCGTGAGCATGGACGCTTGGCCACTCTACACCACTTCACGTTTCCAATGGGGCGACGGATATTTCCAAATCGGTTTGTCGGTTTCGTATCGTTGGAACCATTGCATAAAATGTACTCTGAGCGATGACAAATAAACACAAAATAATCAACGACCCTGTATTCGGGTTTCTAAATATCCCTAACGACTTGCTGTACGACGTGCTGCAGCACCCTTACGTACAACGGCTCAATCGTATCCGGCAGTTAGGATTGTCGTATTTCGTCTATCCCGGAGCTATGCATAGCCGTTTCCTACACTCGATAGGCGCTATGCACCTGATGCAAGAAGGAATACACTCGTTGCGCGAGAAAGGCGTACAGATAACCGATACCGAAGCCACCGGCGCTATGGTTGCCATCTTGCTGCACGACATCGGGCATGGTCCGTTCTCACATGTATTGGAGCATACGCTGGTAGATGGTATAACGCACGAGGAAATAAGCCTGATGATGATGGAACAAATCAACCAAGACCTGACTCCCGACAACGAAGAACAGATTTGGCAACAACGTCCGTTAGATGAGGCAATCGCAATTTTCAAAGACGAGTATCCCCGACACTTCCTGCACCAATTGATTTCCAGTCAATTAGACGTAGATAGAATGGATTATCTATGTCGCGACTCGTTCTTCTGCGGCGTGACGGAGGGTAGCGTGGCAAGTGCGCGACTACTGAAGATGCTGAATGTGCGCGATGACAAATTAGTGGTAGAACTAAAGGGCATCTATTCGGTAGAGAAGTTCCTCGTAGCAAGACGATTGATGTATTGGCAGGTATATCTGCACAAGACATCTGTAGCAGCAGAACAACTGCTCATCAAGATTCTCTCTCGCGCTAAGAAGTTAGCCAGCGAAGGGAAAGAACTATTCTGCTCGCCTGCTCTACACTATTTCCTATACAATCACGTGACGGCAAACGAGTTCTCTGCAGGTTCGGAGGCTATGCGCCAATATGCACTATTGGACGATAGCGACGTGCTGTCTGCTATCAAAGCGTGGATAACCTCTGACGACAGAGTATTAAGTCTGCTCTCGGCAGCCTTTACCAATCGCCAGTTATTCCGCGGACGACTCTTGACTGAGCCTCTTTCCGATGAAGAGAAACAACAGATGAAAGAGTATTACGCCGGCAAGTGCCAAGTGAGCATAGAGGACGCGGAATGGTTCTTTGTGGAGCACGCTTCCACAAGCAACACGTATTCGGAGAAAGACGACTCAATAGACATTTTGTACAACGACGGAACGGTACGAGACATCGCAGGTGCCAGCGAGATACTGGACTTGAAGAGCCTTACGCGCAAGCCCCGCAAGTTGTACGTGTTCAGTTACAGAATTTAATATGGAATTTTCAGCACAACAAATAGCAGCATTATTGGGAGGAAAGATACAAGGCAACGCAGAAGCCAAAGTACATGACGTAGCCCCGATTGAGAGTGCCAAAGAAGGGCAGTTAGCTTTTCTTTGCGAAGACAAGTACGTACAATACTTGCCAACGACAGGCGCTTCGGTAGTGCTGATGACCCGGAGTATTGCGTTTGACGGCAATACGTCAGCCACGATTATCCGCGTAGAGAACGCCCGGGCTGCGATGGGACAACTGCTGCAGATTGTTGCCAAAGCCATGAACCCGCCGAAACAAGGTATTGAGCAACCGTGTTTCATAAGCGACGGCGTGCAAGTGCCCGAAGACGCATACATTGGTGCAT
>JAKSNN010000038.1 GCA_024399755.1 Paludibacteraceae bacterium
CAGATTGTGTCATATTGAATGGAATGTCAATTTGACTACAAAGGTACAACTTTTTGTTCAGTTATGCAAATTTATTTGCGTATTTGAAAAAATTGTTGTACCTTTGCAGCCGTATATAATAATTTCTATGGACAAATATTTTGAAGAACTGCCGTTGGCTATCACTATCAGTGATAAAGACGGAAATATATTGGATATGAATCAGAAGTCGGCTGACGTGAACAGCCACGGGCAAAAGATTATCGGGAACAACCTCTATGAATGCCACCCTCCTCACGCTGCAGCCAAATTGCGTCAACTCTACGCTCAGCAACAGGTTAATGCCTACACCATCGAGAAAAATGGCATTAAGAAACTGATTTATCAAGTACCTTGGTACGAGAACGGCAAATTCGGCGGACTAATGGAACTAAGTATGGAGATTCCTTTCGAAATGCCTCATTATGTGCGTCAACCGAAACCGCAAACCCCTGATACTCAAAAATAAAAACTAATATAATGATGAACAAATTATCTCTTGCGAAAGTGCTTTGCGCTTGTATTGTGCTTTCTTTAGCCGGCTGTGGCACACGCTACACGGCTTTCCAACAAGCAGCCGACTCCGCTGCAGTCGCTTGGCAACCTGCAGGCGAACGTATCCGTTCCGTCTTTGCCGACCAACTCGATCCTGCAAACCCTCTGCCTGAATATCCGCGTCCGCAGATGCAACGTGAGGATTGGCTGAACCTGAATGGCGAATGGCAATATGCGATTTGCGATTATCAAATGGACGATAGCGTGGTTGCTCCTGCTACATGGGACGGGTTTATCCTTGTTCCGTTTGCTATCGAGTCGTCGCTTTCCGGCGTGGGCAAGACATTAACGACCAATCAGGAACTATGGTACAACCGTACGATTACGCTGCCTCGCGCTTGGCGCAAACAACATGTAATGCTTAATTTTGGTGCGGTAGATTGGCATGCTTGGGTGTATGTAAACGGACAACTTGCAGGTGAGCATATAGGTGGTTATGCTCCGTTTAGCGTGGACATTACGCCTTATCTGACGAAACACGGTGAGCAGACTATCCAAGTGCGCGTATATGACAGCTCGGATACTGGCTACCAACCCTGCGGTAAGCAAACGGCTAACCCTCGCAGTATCTGGTACACAGCGGTGACGGGTATTTGGCAAACCGTTTGGTTAGAGCCCGTTACAGAGCAGCATATCACTTCCGTTGTGGCTGTTCCCGATGTGGATAATCAAGTAATGCGTGTGAAAGTGGGTACTACAGAGAATACCGATGCTATGGTTTGTATCAAACTGTTGGAAGAAGGCACTATTATCGCAGAGGCTTGTGGCATTGCTAACGAGGAAATTGTTTTAGATGTGGAGAATCCGCGTCTCTGGTCACCGGAATCGCCTTTCCTCTACGATATGCAGGTAAGTTTGCTGAAAAAGGGTGTGTTAGGCAAAAAGACTCTTGATGAAATAATCTCATACGCCGCTATGCGCAAAATTTCGATGGCACGCGACAATGAAGGTATTATGCGCATGCAACTGAATAACCGCACATATTTCCAATATGGACCGCTTGACCAAGGTTGGTGGCCAGATGGACTATATACAGCACCTACTGACGAGGCGTTGCTATATGACTTACAGAAAACAAAGGATTTAGGCTTTAATATGATTCGTAAGCACGTCAAAGTAGAACCTCAACGCTGGTATTACCATTGCGACCAACTCGGTATCTTGGTTTGGCAGGATATGCCCAGTGGCGATAGAGGTAACGAATGGGCTCCGACCGTATATAACGGTGGTACTGACCGCGAGCGCACTTCCGAATCACGTGAGAACTACAACCATGAGTGGAAAGAGATAATGAATCACTGTATGCCTCATCCTTGTGTTGTCGTTTGGGTTCCTTTCAACGAGGCTTGGGGACAATTTGAAACGGAGAGAGTGGCAGAATGGACGAAAGCCTACGACCCATCACGTCTCGTTAATCCTGCCAGCGGTGGAAATTTCCGTGCGTGTGGCGACATTATGGATCTGCACCATTATCCTGAACCGGCAATGTACCTCTTTGATTCTGCGCGTGTGAACGTGCTTGGCGAGTATGGAGGTATAGGTCTTCCTCTCGAGGGACACCTCTGGTGGGAACGTAACTGGGGCTATGTGCAATTCCATAATAGCGATGAAGTAACAGAAGAATATGTAAAATTTGCAGATATGTTAAAAGACTTGGTAGATAAAGGCTTCTCTGCAGCCGTATATACGCAGACAACCGATGTAGAAGGCGAGGTAAACGGACTGATGACGTACGACCGTGCCGTAGTAAAAGTAAACGAACAGGCTGTTCACGATGCGAATCAGGCAGTTATACGTCACGGTTCGACTACACGTTCGGGATTGCATGCTGATGCTTTCTGCGACACGATTGACGGAGAACAGGTAGCATTGTTCACGCTGACGAATGCAAAAGGTATGGAGGTATGCATTACCAACTTCGGAGGTCGTATCGTATCTATTATGGTGCCCGATAAAGACGGCAAAATGCAAGACGTAGTACTGGGCTTTGATAATATTAAGGACTATAAGAATATCCCGTCTGATTTCGGTGCTTGCATCGGACGTTACGCAAATCGTATTTGCCACGGACAAATCACCATTGATAATGAAACGTTCCAACTGGAAACCAACAATTTTGGTCATACGCTACACGGCGGTCCTACAGGTTGGCAATATCGCGCTTATCACGCAGAACAAGTAGATGCAAAGACGCTTCGCCTTACGATTGTGTCTGAAGATGGCGATAATGGCTTCCCCGGAAAGGTAGATGCCGAGTGCCTCTATACATTAGATGATGATAACACGTTGCATATTGCTTATTCCGCTACAACGGACAAACCTACTGTCATCAATATGACCAACCACTCGTATTTTAACCTAACAGGGTCGGGCAATAACGCCATCTTGGAGCATACCTTATGGCTCAATGCAAAACAGATGACCCCTGTGGATAATACGTTTATGACAACAGGTGAGATTGTAGATATCAAGGAAGGAACTCCATTTGATTTTTATTCTGCCCCGAAAGCCGTTGGGAAAGATATCGAGGTCGCAGACGAGCAATTAGCCAATGGACATGGTTATGACCATAACTGGGTACTTCAACCTGCAACGGATAAACGGGACTTGAACTTGGCAGCAACGCTACTTTGTCAGGCTACAGGTATTCAATTAGACGTACTGACAGACGAACCGGGCATACAAGTATATGCAGGCAATTTCTTAGACGGAACGGTTAGCGGAAAACGTCATGAGATTTATGGTCATCGTCATGCTATCTCCCTTGAAACACAGAAATATCCGGCTACACCTAACAAATCGAATTGGCCTTCGGCAACACTCCGCCCGGGAGAGAAATATGAGAGTCATACCGATTTCCACTTTTCGGTTGTAAAATAAAAACTACTAAAAACCATTATAATGAAGACTGCTTTTATCACCGGAGCTTCCTCCGGAATCGGGGCTGCGTGTGCCCGTAAGTTTGCCGAAAACGGCTATCGTCTAATCTTAAATGCGCGTAATGAAGAGAAACTTAATGCTGTAGCAGATCGTTTGCGCAAAGAGTTCAATACGGAGATTCTGTTGCTTATTTTTGATGTGCGTGAACGTGAGGTGGCGCGTAAGGCTATTGCCGAGTTACCTACAGAATGGCAGGATATTGACGTGTTGGTGAATAATGCCGGGCTTGCTCTCGGATTGGAAAAAGAGTATGTCGGCGATTTTGCCGATTGGGATACGATGATTGATACCAATATCAAAGCGCTACTTTCAATTACACGTTTTGTGGTTCCCGGTATGGTGAATCGAGGGAAAGGACATATTATCAATATTGGTAGTGTTGCCGGCGATGTCGCTTACCCTAATGGTGCTGTGTATTGCGCCACGAAGGCTGCTGTAAAGACACTTAGTGATGGACTACGTATGGACTTAGTGGAAACACCTATCCGCGTGACAAATATCAAACCGGGATTAGTAGAAACGAACTTCTCCGTAACTCGATTCCATGGCGACAAAGAGCGTGCAGATAATGTATATAAAGGCATCAAACCGCTCACGGGTGCAGATATTGCCGATTGCGTTTGGTTTGCTGCTTCCGCTCCTGCTCATGTACAAATAGCAGAAGTTCTTGTTTTGGCTACGCACCAAGCAAGTGGAAGTCTGACCTATAGACAATAATTTAGTAAAGAGACCGAAGCAAATTTATAGATTTTGTGCTATGCTAAAAGAGAAGGTCGTAACGATGTCGTTACGACCTTCTCTATGTCTTATACGTTGATGGTTCGTTTCTTACCAATCGGCTAAGATACGAGTGCCACGACGGAGGTTGTTCTTCTGATTTGTAGGATAATTGCCGTTACAAATGACGCAGGCAGATTTGGCTTTACCAGAGATGAGGAAAGTAATTTTTGCTCCTACCATCATAGAACGAATTGGCGACGTGCCGACATCAGAATGCAGATAGTCGGTCAGGAAAATGTCATCAATCATCTTTTCTCCCTCAGCATACGGGTCGAAACTGCTTGGCAATTGCAGCAATGGATCATGTGTGCGTGTATGGCAATCCAACAACGAGAAGTCTATAAATGCCGCAATGCGCATATAACTCTCGTGCTTATTGGCAGTATGACTCAAAGCAAACTCTCCACCAATTTCAGCAGAAGCGGCTACATTGAAACTGGCCTTGTGGTCCACAGATGAAGAGGAACGGGGCTTATCCACAAAGAATTTGTGGTTAGGCATATCCTCGAATGGATCGATAAGCTCAATATACTCACCTAACGTAGAGTAATAACCTTTTGATGACGAATTCTTGTAGAGCGCAAACTGAATCTTTGCACCTGCCAAGAAGTAGAAATGGTTGAATTGTGCACCTACAAGTAAAGGCAGGTCCATTTCGATATTACGATAGGTGTCGTTGCGACGGCTCTGCTCATAGATGTAATTGAATTTGAATCCCTGAGAGTCGTATTGGTCGGGAAGAACAAAACGACCGTCGTTGATTCGTAAACCATCTTGCGTGTACCGTGCTCCTAATCCTGTTTGGAAAAGGAAGGAGTGGGCTTGCAATTCATAACCTAAACCTAAGGAACCACCTCCTCCCCAAGCAGGAGAGGCTTGAGGCATTGTACCGATGAGGCTTGTTGCGCCACCATCTAACCATATCACACAATTGTGGGTTGTTCCTGTCTTTTGTGCACTTGCAGCCAAAGGCAAGAATGCCAGAATTACTGCAATATTACAAAACTTTTTCATATCTGTAGTGTTTATATTCGTCGTTTATTATTCAAAAATCACTTCTACACGGCGGTTTTTCTGTCTTCCTTCTGGAGTAGAGTTGTCCGCAATAGGTTCAGTTTGACCTTTACCAATAGTCTTAATACGGCTTGCTTCAATACCACGTTTAACAAGTTCAGCTTTGACGGCACGCACACGTCCCTCACTCAACTTTTGGTTGTAAGCAGGTGTTGCCGTATTATCAGTGTGACCTACCAACGTGATAGTAAAGTCGTATTCTTCAAGCAAGTCAGCAAGTTTATCAAGTGATTCCATACTGGTAGATTGGATATTAGTCTTATCTACGTCGAAATAAAGATTCTCCATAACCACTGTATCGCCTACCGTAACAGGTGGAACTTCCTCCACTACCGGCGGAATTACTTCGACGACAGTATCTTGAACAACAGGTTGTTCTTTCGGTTTGCGAACTTTCGGTTTGCGTGGTTTCTTTGGCTTGTCGTAGAATTCGTAATATACATTGAAGCGAACACCTACATTCCAAGGAATGAGTTTGGAGTCTGCGAAATCCTGTACTTGTGTGATGGAGGAAAGATCTTTTACCGCACCGATTTTTCCTTCATCCGTCATTTTATAGAACTCTGCATTGGCATCTTTGCGATAATCCATCACGCCTACGTTGGCATAGAGTGCCACTTCGTAGTGAAGTAACTCCTTAAATTCTGGACCTTTATTTCTTCCTCTACGGCGTTGGGAAGACTTGTATGCCAACCATGGGTCAAGGTTGAAACCAACCTCCATAGCCACTTGTGGATTCAGCATATTGAGAGTCATGTTACCATTGCTCTTAACATCATCAAGGTATAAACCATGATTTTCCATATCCGTGAATTCGTCAATTGCCTTGGCATCATTAATGGTACGTTCAATATCCGTATTGGTAGAGAAAGTCCCCATTACAGGTACACCTAAACGCATACCAGCCTGAGCATAAATACCTTTGTAGATATTAGCACCCAACATCAAAGGAACGCCTACCTCTAAAGCATTTTGTTGCTCACGAAGATTCCTAAAGTTATACTTATACGTCATTGACTCATCAGGGTATGATATTCCGCGAGGAATCATAAATTCTGCTTTAGCGCTACTACCTGCATAAGCAAAATCAATGCCTGCGGTAAAACGTAGAGCATGATACTCTAATTTATAACGCACTTCTAATCCTGCATTTGCTCCCCCCGGGAAACGAAAGTTAACACCATCGGCTTTATTGATACCGGGCATAGCAAATTGGCTATATCCCACTTTGGCACCAAGACCAAGATAATGAATGGGTTTAGAATACGTAGAGTCTAATGTGCTCTTCCATGCCTGATAAGTTACAGATGTAGATTCTTCCGCTTGTAAGAAGTAGAAGGGAAGGCAAAGAAGTGTAATTGTGAAAAATCGCTTCAACATAATTCTTATAGTGTATAATAATTTTCTTATAGTGTAACAATAATTTTCTTCGTTTCAACGGTTCCTTCATTTCCTCGGAAAGTAACGATGTAGGCTCCGGTAGCAGCGTTGCGTATGACCACATCGGTATCTGCTTTGAAACTGCCATTTTGGATAGCAGTACCACTAATGTCGCAAATAGTATATGTACCTTCCAAGTCAGTAACAATGTGCATCGTGCGATTTCCTCCGCTCATAACAGCGGGAGAAACGCTTACTTGTGCACCAGCAACAAACACAGGAGCGTCTGCGTCTGTATTAGGTTGTGGCTTTATTTTGCATGTACAAATAGCCTTACCATCATCTTCGCGAGTGAGTTCTGCCCAATAATCAGCGGTAAGATCTAAAGCGTCGTTTCCATTATCAGGAGCATAGATGTAGGAATGGTGTTCGCCACGTGCAACCAATTCGGTACTATTCTCTCCCATAAACCAACGCACGTCGCTGAACTTATATCCTCCATTGTATTGGTCGTTATAGATAATCAGCATATCTTTCCAACGTTGGTAAATCAACCAAGCAGGGTAGAGAATGGATAATGTAGTCTTAATAGCCTTAACTTCGTTAGTAGAATCTGTAACGTTGATAGTCAGATTATATGTATTAGGACGAGCATAACGTGTAGAATCGCTGTTTTGCGGGATTGCAATAGCGATTTGATCTACGCCAGCAGATCCATTATTAGCCAAAATAGTAGTATCTTTGAATCCTACGGCTTTAGCGTCTGCGTCAAATACAACGTTATACTTTTTCGGCTGACTCGTTGTATATGTAAATGTAGCAACGGCTTGCTTATCGTTGGCACATGCAGGTGCAAACTTGAAGTTGCCACTAATACCAGCAGCTACTAATTGTAGCGTATAATACGTTTGATCGCAGCCAGATGGATAGTATGCAGTATCGCGATAAGTTCCGACTTCGGTATAAGTTTTGCCTCTCCATTGATAGCCACCAGTTTCAGGTAAGGTATCTAATTTAAGTGGAGCAACGGTGGTATCTTGAAGGATAATCTTTTGTGTTACTACAGAATCGCATCCACCTTCAGTGGTAATCATAAACTCGTGTGTAAGAACTTTGCGGTCAACAGGTTCACCGTCGTCCCATTTGAAATCATCAATATCGGCAATGCAGACTGTATCGGTTTTGCTTCCGTACACGCGCGTTGCGTCAATATCTATGGTGTGGGGTACAGGGTCACAACCCACTAATGATTGTAGCTGACAAACGTAAGAGGTTTTTTCTAAAGGTGTCGTGAATCGAACCGTGTCCTTTGTGCTCATTATGCTGTCAGGATACCCAACAGGTTGCCACTTGTATGTAAATCCTTTTGGCGCAATCAATGTAGTTTGGCTTGGAGTACAAGTTTGCTCAATCTCGTAAGCAGGCGCGCAGGTCATATTGCAATAAACACGCGTTTTTTCGTGCTTTCTGCAAAGTGTAATCTGTGTTCCACTTTGGCTTTCTTCTGCACAGTCGTACGCCTCAACAACAAGCGTGATACGTCGATCAACATATTGAGATACATCTATACCAATTGTTGTCCAATCGTGCCAAATGGCATCATTTCCTTCTGTATCTTTGAAACTTGTCCAGCCTTCAACGTCTTTGCAATTGCTATACATATATTCTTGATATAGACATAGCATGTTATTATCACTACCTACTAAATATATTCGCATGTGTGGTTGAGCGTATGTTTCAAAGCCTTTTTTTGCTGCTAAATCATGTCCTTTCTCTAATACGGCAGCATAATTGAGTTGAATAATAGGGTAATCTTTATCTACGGTATAATAGAAAGCCACAGCTTCACCTTTTGCAGAGTCAATAGCGTTCCCCTCATACTCATCTGAGGCTAATAAGATACTTGGCTCACCATTTGGACTAATCATACTAAGCTCTTTGCACAAAGTATCTACACCTTGCTCTGTGATAAGTGTTTGGCGAGGATGATTGTCAGAAGACAACTTCCCCTCCCAACTAAAGAGTCCTGTATCTTGTGGTGAAGATTGTATATATGATAATTGATAATCGAGACAACGGATACTATCTCGTACTCCCAACTTTGTCATATCAAAACAGTTCTGAGCTTCGATATTTCCTGCAATGAGGGTTGCAATAATTACTAAACCTAAATAATATAGATTATGTGTGACTTTCATGATATTATTGTCTATTTGTTTTCTAATTTTAATGGTGTGTTTTTCTTGTGTTGTGTTACGTGTTAACTTATTATTCTACTAACCATTTTCTTGTTTCAACAGTTCCTTCGTTACCGATAAACTCAATAATGTATGTGCCAGGTATAGTTAGGACAATACTCTCTTTACCATAAGCAGATCCGAACTTACCGGTTGCGATTTGCATACCGCTAATGGTGTAAACGATATAATCACCTGATATTTCAGAAGAAATCTTTACGTTATGCGTGTTATTAGGGAACAAAGGTGCCAATCTTACTTTCTCCTTTTCTTCCACTTTCTTAGGTGCCGCATTATTATGTATCGGTATAAGCGGGCAAGAGCAGATAGCGCGTCCATCTGAAGTACGAGTCAGTTCTGCCCAATATTGCACACCAAAGTCAAGTTCTGCATCAGGACCTGTGTATATGTATGCGCTATGTGCGCCTCTACCTAAGATTTCTTCTCCCTCACCTTTGAACCAACGAACATGCGTGAAATCATAGCCTCCGTTATACTCTTTGTTCAGGACAGCCAAGACGTCGTTCCATTGTTGGCGAACGACCCAAGAAGGATATAAAACGCTGAAGGTAAACGGCACTATTGTATCATGTCCAAAGCCCGGATGAACGGTTAGGGTAGCACTATAGATGTTAGGTTGAGCATACGCTTCACGTGTTGCTCCATGAGGCATAGTCACTTTAAATGTACCATCCGGAGAAATATATCCTCCATATACATTTTGGAATCCTGCTCTTGAAGCCGCATCATCAAAGACAAGGTCATAATTTGGCGATGTTGCGCCAGTGACCTTAGCATAAAAATACATAGCGTCAGCATCGGCACATACCGTGTTAGGGGTTGTTATTGCGACATCTCCTCCTTGACATGCCGGTACGTAGATGGTTTTTGTAATCGGGTCGCAATGAGTATCCTTATACGTCATTTCACAACAATAACCTGCGCCATCAAATGGCACTTCAATAGTAACATTAGCACTTGTTCCGAGAGTCGTGAACGGACTATATTGCTCGTACCAACGATATCCCACAATGTCGCGATTTTGAGGCGCAGAAAGAACGGCTTTGCTCTGTCCATCACAAATGCGATTGACCAAAGTAAGTTCTCCCGGGTCAAGACATTCGTGTCCACAATCGTCGGTAAGGGTAATTTCTAAGACGTATTCTAAATCATTAGGGCTTGCTTGCAGGTAGCAGAGATAATAGCCATAACTATCCGGTTCAGGCAATGGGAGTGTGATGCTACGATTAGTGCCTAATAGTTGTGTACCCGTAGCATCATACCACTCAATTGTGGTAAAGCCTTCAGGTATAGTTAGTGTCGTAGTGCGCTTTTCGCAATTCTGTTCTTCTTCTATCTCTGCGCATTCAATAGTGCAGTATAGATGTCCTGTATGGTGGTCATCGCACGTATTAATCTGCAGATATGGATTTCCATATTCATCATATTCGTACCATGCATCTTGTTCGGCACAATCGTACAACTCAACCACAATAGTTACGGTTTGACCGATATAGTCAGACAAGTCGTAAGGGATAGACATCCAATCGTGATAAATAATAGGAACTCTGCCTGCGTTGTATACACTCCAATCTGCTACCGTTTCGATGGCGCTAAATGCTTGTTGGGTAAAGGAACCTTCCATAACAGCACCAGACGGATCTGCTATATAAATATCAATCCAAGGCTGTGCATAACTCCAAAAATCTGCATATTGAGATATCTCATGTTGAGGTACTTCCAAAGCAGCCGCATACTTTAAGATGGCAATATAATTGTCTTCTGTCACATTATACCTAAAAAAGATAGCTTCACCTTTAGCCATATAATCATACGGACCATAACCGTCAGAAGCCAATTTCACACTTGCTGTACCGCCTTTGGGCAAAGTGGTAATCATAGGGCATAAATCATCGGTCCCGTTTTGAGTAATCAAAGTGTGACGAGGGTGATTATATTGGTTACAACGTTCTGCTCCCCAACCAAACATACCAGTTGTTTCGTCATAGGTTAAATCAATGTTGATACATTGCACATTAGAAGTACCTAATTGTGTTGCCAGATCAATACAATTTTGAGCATTTAGTTGAGTGGTAAAACTAACTAAAAGGGCTAAGGTTAATGTGTATAAACTATTATGTTTCATTTTATATATGTATTTTCGTGTTTGTCTTCGTTATTAAGTCAATTCAATACGATGCGTTTCGGTTCGATAGTGCCGTCGTTGAAGATGAATACAATTACGTAGGTTCCTGGCATATAATCGTGCGCATCAATATGCTTGTTATCATCGTCAAACTCTCCGCTTGCGATATGAGTACCACTCACATGATACATCTCAAATCTGCCCGATAGTTCCGTATCTATATACAATGTACGTTTATCACTTGGGCTATGACGAACTTCAACTTTGTTAGGTTGGTCGCTAAACTCAACATCATCTCGTTGGTAGGCAGGATAGCAATAACATGTACGAATCGTTTTGCCGTCATCTGTGCGTGTCAGTTCAGCCCAGTAAGGAGTTCCAAACTCTAAAGTCTCTTGTCCATAATCCTTAGTATAGATGTAAGAGTTGTGCTCTCCACGTCCTGATATGTTATTCCCCTTGTGATACCATTGGATATTAGCAAAATCATAGTGCCCATTATAATCCTGATTGTAAAGGGCTAATACATCATTCCAACGTTGCAATATCAACCATGACGGGTAAAGAACAGTAAATGGTACAACAATCGTGTTAGGCGTACCACATGTATCCTCGATATTGAGCGTTAGCGAATAGTCGTTAGGACGAACATACCAAGTGGTATCTCCAACGTGCTTTGGCAGGTTCACGATAATCTCGTTCTTAATCGGCATGTTTGTAAACGGTACATCAACAAAGCCTTGTTGCTTAGCATTATCATCAAAGGTGATAGAATAACGCAAAGCCTTTCCATCAGTAGGTTGAAGTATAAGACGCATAGCCGAAGCGTTGGCACAGATACTATCCACGCTAACGGTTGCCATATAACTATGACATTTAGGCTGTTCTATAACGAGGTTGAGCGTGAAATATACGCTATCGCAATTCGTCTTATTATAATATAAGGTGTCATAATACATTCCTTGTTCACTCAAGACTCTACCTCGCCATGTGTAGGTCTGTCCTTTCGTGATACTTTGTATCTCGGCAGGTGCCGTGGTAGGCTTTTGTCTCGTTAACGTGAGAACATAGACGGTAGTGTCGATAGGCGGTACCGTAGTGAAAATTGTATCAACATAGGTCGTCTCATTTAACTTGATTGCGTTAGAATGCCCAATCCAACCATTCCAAACATCGGCTGCACAAAGCGCAGTATCTAACTTGATTTCTTCGTAACTGCCCTTCACTCCTACAACGATTTGTTTGGTAGCAGGTGTAGATGGACATTCGACTTCTTTACCTTTTAAATATGTAACAAGCGTTAACGTATAAGTTCCGTTGGTATTTATTGTAAACGCAGGCTCAAGTTCATCCGAGACGGATACTACATTATTATGCGCATCGTATAGCGCCCACGCGCAACTATCAGGGAAATCTCCGGCATCTATAGACGTGTGACTCGTATTTGTTACATAGAAAATACTATTTTTGCCATCCATTACACGCGGGAGAGTGTCAAACTCGGCAATGGCAGAACGTTCTTCCACGACTGCTTTTAAGTTGAACGAACATTCGGGTTCAGGATGCTCGGGGTTGCTTACTTTGCAGAAGTATGTCCCCGGCTTATCTTGCGGCAGAGAGAAAATCTGTTCGGTAGATAGGATTGTGCCAGGAGTATTCCCCTCATACCACGCATAATTGAATCCGTCAGGGGCTTTGAACTCTTTTTGGTCACCGCAAGAGATGGTCTTTAACTCTCCATTACTGCACTCAAGTCCGAAATAGGCATATCCAAAGTGTCCGCTTCGTCTGCAATCGTAGGTTGTCAGTCGAATCTTGATAGTGTGCCCTTTGTATTGCTCTAAGTTGATACCGCTTGTAGTCCAATCTTTCCAGCAGATATTACCGCGTTCGGTATGCCATGTGGGGTCGGTACTGATATTACCCGAAATATAATTGAACTGGAAGCAACTTTCAATTGTTTTACCTTCTTCAAACAACTCCAACATAAAACGAGGTTGTTCATCTTCCTTGTGGTTTTCAGGATTTTCCAATACCGCTGAATAATGAAGTAACAATATCTTTGCATCTTCATCATCGGGCACGTGGTAAGTATATGTAATGCGCTCACGTTGCTTCTTGCTCCAGTTGCCGATACGAACAGAAGGTTTGCCGTTCGAGCAGGCAGTATGCAGTTTTCCGTCCGTATGGATATCCACTTCAGCGGGGTGGTGGTGGATAGTTTGCTGACTCATACGATTACGCGGTCCATAGTCAATTGTCTCGTTTTCAATCCAATTGCCCCAATCATTCAAGGATTGGTCTTGTTTTACAATAAGCGAAGAAGTATCACATTGCACACCAGAAGCCGTGAGATCTGAATAATTAAGACAATTGACATCCGGCGTAACAGGAACAACAGATTCAAAGATAGCATAATACGTCGTGGTGGTGTCCGGCTTGTTGCTCAAAGAGAACATTGTACCAGAGCCATCGGCTTTGGTGTTCCAACCGATAAACTTGTGTTTGTCTTTGTATGCTTGTGGAATAGCCGAAATCTCGGACTCCTTGAGGGCACGGTTGTTGTAATCATTGTGGTCGTCTGCCCAAACAGCATCGTTGGAATACACATCAAAGAGATAGAAATTGAAGCATTCACGTTGCCACTTGTTAGGAATATAGCAGTTCTCACCGCGTTTCTCCGGCAGACCGCAAGGACATTTGAAGACAGCCTCCGTAGTTTCGGTCACTCCCATAATCCATACGCCCGTAGGCATGGGATCGGTATTACGCCAATCGGAGAAATACACTTCAATTTCGCGCAGGGCAGTACACCCCTTGAACATCCATTTGTAGCAGGAAGTGTAATTAATCTTCTTGTTACCATACTCGTAGTACAGAGATATTGCCTTCAAGACAGGTGCTTTTTTCAATGCTTTGCAGTCTTCAAACATGCTCTCATAGCAACTCTCGTCAAGGAATTGTGTCTCTAAATCAGGAGAATACTCTAACGAAGAGCACCCTTTGAACATACTTGAACAAGTGTGAGATCGCATTTCGTAAGCATCGATTTTAGGAGCCTCTTTAAGAGCAGTACAGCCATTAAACATTGAACTATAAGAATACTCATCTACATACTTTGCTACTAATTCATCTGCCGTTGATAAACTTGTGCAACCTTGATACATCTGTTGGCAACCATTTTTGTACACAACGACCAAATTAGACATCTTGGAAGTCTGTTTTAACTTTATACACCCATAGAACATCTTTTGACAAGCCGCCTCTTCGATACTTTCAATGCTACTCATATCAGGACCTTCCTGCAAAGCAGAGCAGCCGTTAAACATCTCATTGTAACTTGCTTTACTGGTGTATTTAGATGAAAGTTTTAAGTTCTTAGTTGACACAAGTGCCGTAGAACCTTGGAATAGGCGATAGAAACAGCCATCACCGGGAACAATCTCCACTATGTTAGATGACCAATCGACCAAAGACATAATGTCACCACTCACTTCTATCTGACCTGCGGTCTTGAACGTAATATACAAGCGAGAACCTGTTCCGGGTGTGTTAAGACCTTTGGGATTCGTTCCTCTAAACAAGACAAATTGGTCCTTGGACAAGTTTATGGTTTTTGTGCTGGCATTGGGAGATGCGTTCTGCCATGTTGCACCATTGTCCGTGGAATACTGAAGATTGATACTCGGATCACGATACGAATTGATGACATCAACCCGAGATCCATCTACAAGTGCGGTAAATTTCACATAGTCGGGATTAGCCATGACGGGCAGGGAGAGACAGAGGCAACAGATGGCTAAAATGCCCATCGCAACTGCTTCTCTTGCGCGTGATACTATATGTAAAATTTGCTTCAACATTTCACTTGTTTGTTCAACTTGATACAAAAACGCTGCAAAGGTACAAAAAAAAATGTATATATGCAAATATTTTCGTAATTTTTGTGTCTTTTTGCGTATTTTTGTGTTAAAATACCTATAAAGTGTGCATTTTGCTTTGTGAGCGATGGAAGGAATATCGGTCGCGGAAAAGTGAGTGAGAGGTGTTCCTTCAAATGCCCACAACAGACCTGCAACATATCGGTAACATATCTATGAAGTATCGGAGTGCTCCGTTAGTGCTCCGTTAGTGCTCCGTTGGTGCTCCGTTAGTTGGTTCGATAAAAGTAGGTTCTTCGTCACTTAAATATAGCCACACGTTGTTGCACAACACAATAATATTGAGTGTGGCTAATGATAAAACGCTATGCCAGAGAGCATATAGAAATCACGAAATATGACAAGAACCGATTGCTTGGGTCAATTTGTAAGTTAAGAATTTGTAAATTTGTAAATTGTTAGTGAGGAGTTGGGTGCTGATGGCACGATGCACGATATATTATATAATAAAAATAGCGGGTGAAGGGACTGAGAAAATGGCATGAAAAAAGTCGTGGAAAAGAGTGATTTGTGAAAAAAGAATAGCATAATTACATATAAAATTACATAAAAAATGCATATAAAATATGTTTTTTGCGTAAAAAATTTGCGTATATGAAAAA
>JAKSNN010000039.1 GCA_024399755.1 Paludibacteraceae bacterium
TCATCTATCAAGATAACCTGCAGGTCTTGGTAGGTCTGCATTTTGATAGATGTTAAACACTGCGCCAAAAAGGGAGCAGCATTATAAATGGGCACTATGATAGAGCAAAGTTTCAAATTCATGGGCTAAGTATTCACGGTCGAACAAATCTTTATTTTGTATGCATTGGCGGGTATAGCCGTTTTGTTGCCACTCGCGGTATTTAGACATAATAAATTGCTTGATTTCATCGACAGATTCGGTGGCTATACCAGCGTGTGTGTCGGCGATGGCTTGCGCTAAACAACCTTCGTCTGAAGGAATACAGATAATGGGCTTTTCACACCCCAATGCTTCGGAAAACTTGGTGGTCATCATGCCGTGCGCTGTCTTGCTGGTCAAAACCAGCATAATGCTACTTTTGCGAATGGTGTCACCCAACTCCGTGTGTGCGATAGGTTGCTGCTTGGGGGTGTGAATATCCACCACAATGTTTTCCAACTGCAACTCGTTCACGGCTTGATAGAGAGGACTAATATCGTAGTGCCCAAACATCGAACCGATATAGGTGATGCGAAAAACATCAGTCGGCACCGCCTGAAAATAAAACTGCTTGGGGTCAAACCCGTTGTATATCAAGTGGACGTGCGGGTTATACCGTTTCAAGAAATCAACATGCCACGGCGAAACGGTGGTGACAGTATTGACCTGCCGAATAGCGTTGTTTCGCCTGCGCAATTGTATCGTGCGATACACATGTCTAAATGGCTTTAACCACCATTGCTGATGGGCATACTGATAGGTCGAGTGTTCTATTTGCTCATCTATGTCACGTATGTCTGCAACAAGAGGCAGATGCCTATTGCGTGCAATTCGTACGGCTGCTCCTAAAGGGAACGTGGAAAAAGTAGTGCAAATAATTTGACTATACTGTTCATTTCCAATAATTTGCTCCACCTTGGCTGCAAAATGCCGTTCATGCCAATTGGTAAACAAAGACCAAATAGCTTTCATTAGCCAATCCAATGTGCTGCCCGTATATGTGGGTATAGTTGTAATTGGATAGGTATGCTCGAACAGAAGTGACTCTTTTTCTTCTGTGAATAAATGTACGTTGTAGCCGTGCTCATGTAAGTATTGACACAAAAAACGTAATCGAGGCAAGTAACCGGGGGCTATAGGGGGGTCCGACAATATGAGTAGGTTGGGCTTGGTCATAGCAGAGATAGAATCTTGGGATACAGAGATGAGTGATAACCTTCTGCAAAAATACTATTGTGCCATAGCAAATTGAGTTCGCCGTGATATTGGCGAACCTTATCAATCAATTCAGAAACATAAAGATAAGCTTCGTCCTCATTCAGGTTCATATAGTTGCTGTTGCTGAGTGTACAGTCCATCACGGTTAGCGGGTGTAGCACTAAGTTGGTTAGTTCCATCGTTTTCGGATTAATCCAACGCACAGGGCGTGTGGTCTGCAATCGGAATCCGGCTTTGTCGGCAAAGCCCATCGTAAAATCATCAGTTATGCCCTCTTGTACCAATTGTTGCATGTATTCAATGGAGCAACGCAAGAAATGACAACGGCAGAGATTTTTCTCGATGAAATCGGGGGAAATAGAATGTTTGGACATCGTCCCGTAATAACTGCGATGTCGTCCAATTTTGGCGTTATGTTGTTTCAAGACATTGGCTAATCGTAGAAAATCTTGCCCTTGCAAGTTGTATTGTGGATAGTCGTAACCCGTGCCCTGTGTATCCTTGGCGAAATAGAGTTGTTTCGTGAGAGTAGGGTAACGATTTTGCACATCGGCATCTTTGCTCAATAACCAATCAAACGTGTAAACAGGGTCGTTTTTGATGTCCTTCCAACTCGCAAGTACTTTTTCCCATTGTCCGCGTAAGATACCGCCTACCGCACCACGAATATGTCGGAAACGTTCGATTTCATCGAGGTCATGCGTTAGATATATAGCGGAGAAATGAGGCTGATTATCGGAACCAAGTCCCAAGGTTTCCATGAGATAACGTGCGTATTCATCTACGATTGGCATCTGCAACCGATTCCCTTCGCCTAAAATTGAGAATGAAGCGAGAAAACGATTGTGCTGGTCGCGTCGCGGATTCAATAGTTCTTCGGCACGCGAAATAAAGAAGAAAGTATTGTAGATAATATCGGTCGATATAATCTTTCCTGAGATTTTAGGCGCTTCCAAATCGGGATAAATCAAGTCTTTGCCTAAATGCCCGTTGGGAAGTATCACAATGGTATATTTCTCCCATTGTGTTTCGTCTGCTGTGTAGCCGATTAGTTTACTGGCATCGCTATTCCCGTACAACAAGAACGACTTAATATATTCGATTATTTCGTCCATTAGTCATCTTCACTTACGATTTCCCACTCGTATATGCGTTGCTCCATTTCCCGTTTAATGCGCTCATATTTCGCAAAATTGTCAGGTGTTTGGTTCTCTGGGATATTGAGCAATGCCTCTATTTCTTTTTGTTCTGTTTCTAACTTCTCAATAGCAGATTCAATCTCAGCGATTTGCTTTTCTTTTTTGCGTCGGGCTGCAGCTTCTGCTTTTTGTTGGGCATAATCTTGTTTAGAAGAGGAAGGTCGTTCCGCGCATGACGTGGAATCGGCTATGTTATGATTAGGACTTGTGCGTTCTAATTCTTTTAGGTCATTCATCTTTTTTGTACGCAAGAAATCGTAGATTCCACCGATGTGTTCGCGTACATGTCCTCCGCCAAACTCATATACCTTATTGACTAATCCGTTAAGAAAATCGCGGTCGTGACTGACGCATATCACAGTGCCGTCGAAATTTTGTAATGCTTCTTTGAGCACATCCTTGGATTGCATATCAAGGTGATTGGTTGGCTCGTCCAAAATCAATAGGTTGACAGGTTCAAGCAAAAGGCGAATCATAGCAAGCCGGCTTCTCTCTCCTCCTGATAGTACTTTTACCTTCTTTTCGCTCGCTTCTCCACCGAACATGAAGGCCCCTAAAATGTCACGAATCTTGGTTCGTATATCTCCAACAGCCACGTAATCAATCGTTTCGAATACGGTTAAGTTTTCGTCTAATAGAGAGGCTTGGTTTTGCGCAAAATAGCCAATTTTGACATTATGACCGATTTTGAGATTACCCAAGTAGTCCAGTTGCCCCATGATGCACCTTACCAATGTAGTCTTACCTTCCCCATTCTTTCCTACAAATGCTACTTTCTCGCCGCGTCGTATAGTTAGCGTTACGTCTTTGATAACAGTTTTTGTCTTGGGTTGCCCATCTGCGCCTACTTGATTTTGACTTTGATAGGTTTTCTGTAAATCTTCGATGATTACGGGGAAATCTCCACTTCTTGGCGCAGGTGGAAAACGTAGATTCAGTCTACTGGTATCTTCTAAATCTACCTCTAATCGTTCTAATTTATCTAATTGTTTGATTCTGGCTTGTACCTGGACTGCTTTGGTGGCTTTATATCGAAAACGCTCGATAAAGTCTTCTGTCTCTTGAATCATTTTTTGTTGATTCTGGTAAGCTCTGATTTGTTGTTCGTGGCGTTCTTTTCGTAGGGCTACGAATTTTGAATAATTGACGTTATAGTCATATATACGTCCTAAGGTGATTTCGATAGTGCGGTTCGTGACATTATCAATAAAGGCTCTATCGTGACTTACAACGAGAACGGCACTTGGACTATTTTTCAAAAATTCTTCAAGCCATTGGATTGATTCGATATCAAGGTGATTCGTAGGTTCGTCAAGTAGTAATAGGTCGGGGTGGCGCAATAGAATTTTCGCGAGTTCTATTCGCATACGCCAGCCTCCCGAAAATTCGGTACATGGGCGGTCGAAATCTGTTCTTTCAAAACCTAAGCCGATAATGGTTTTATCCATCTCTGCTACAAAACGTGCTTCATCGTCGCCTGTAAAAACTTCCATCACTTCTTCTCGAAGTGTCTTACCATCTTTGTGAAGCATTACTTGTGGTAAATAGCCGATTGTTAAATCGTTATCGCGAGCGATGTGTCCTTCTGTAGGCTGATATTCGCCTGCAATTAATCGAAGCAAAGTCGTTTTGCCAGCTCCGTTTTTACCCACTAATGCCACACGGTCTTTCTTGTTGATTAAGAAAGTGATGTCGTTTAGAATGGGATTTGCTGAAAATTCTATGGATACATGTTCAATGCTGAGCATAATCGTGTCGGTTGATTAATTTCCAAAGGATCAATGTGAGCAGAGTGCATAACACAAAGTCGCTTCCTAATAATAACCAAAAGTTCCAATTCCTGCCTATAATGGCGAAACCGATAAAGAAGATTGTCACGCTTAATAATACACATGTTGTTTGAATGTGCGATAATCCAAGATGAAGCAAGAGATGATGCACATGATTCTTATCTGCCTGAAATGGAGAATGGTGCTGCTTAATACGTGTAATACTAACGCGAATCATATCAAATAAAGGCACGGATAACACGCATATTACTACTGCTGGTGCAGTTTTCATACATAGATTTATGGGGGCTTGTTGATAGGCGTTCATTTCGCAAAATTGGAAGGTAAATGCTGTTAATAAATATCCCAAGAGAAGAGAACCCGAGTCACCCATAAAAATTTTGTGCTTCTTTCCAAATACGTTATAGCAGAAGAATACTGCTAAGGCTCCTATCATTCCGATGGCTAAAATTGCCCAGATTGTTTCGCCTGCCAAAGCAAACCAAAAGGCAAAGAATAAGCAATAGAGTATGCCTAAACCAGAGGCTAAACCATCTACTCCGTCAATTAAGTTAATGGCATTGATGATAGTTAGTAAGATGAGCATTGAAAGCAGATAAGATGGAATGAGACCGATTTCGCTAATACCAAAGATTTGGTGCAAATGTGTAATGCGAATATCGGCAAAGCAAATCAAGGCGCTTCCTGTTATAATTTCTCCAAGGAGTTTGGATTTTGGAGAGAGGATTAGAATGTCATCTATAAAACCAACCACTACAATCATAAAGATGCCAACCAGGAAAAATTGTGATTGCTCAAATTGATGGTATGCAAATAGCAAATATATAAATAGGAAGGCTACACAAATATCTATGCCTCCGATATTTGGAATAGCGCCTACATGACACATTCTTTTATTGGGACGAACTACAAAATGTTGCTTTTGGGCAATTTTGACGACGATAGGCATAAAGATTAGCCCTATTACAAAGGATAATAGCCCTATCAAATAAGGATATGTCAAGAGAATATCTATCATTTATCTAATTTCTCGAAGATGGAATTTTTGCTAATAAATTCAGGAACAATCTTCTTCATTTGTTGAACTGTCAGGAAGGGCTTATTCGCATGAGCCAATTGAATCAATTCATCGATATCGTTTTGAACTTCTTCAAAGGGGAATTCTCTAACTCGGGCAATTAGAATCTTCTTATTTGACGTTGGAATGGTTGTTTCTTTCTGATTCAGTAACTCCTCGTATAGTTTCTCGCCGGGTCTCAGCCCCGTAAACGTAATTTGAATATCTTCCCCTGGCGTGTAACCTGCAAGGCGAATCATATTCTTGGCAAGGTTGAGAATCTTGACCGGACGTCCCATATCGAATACGAATATCTCTCCGCCATTGCCGAGAGTAGAGGCTTCCATTACGAGAGAGCAGGCTTCAGGTATGGTCATGAAATAGCGGATAATCTCTGAGTGCGTTACGGTTACGGGACCGCCTGCTGCAATTTGCTTTTTGAAGTACGGAATGACCGAACCGTTTGAACCTAATACGTTTCCGAATCGTGTCGTAATGAATTTTGTGCAATCGGGATTGTCTTTTACAAGTGCCTTAAACATAGATTGTACATAAATTTCTGCGATACGTTTACTTGCTCCCATAATGTTCGTAGGGTTAACGGCTTTATCGGTTGAAATCATCACAAATCGCTCTACGTTGTATTTTACTGCCATATCTGCCATATTCTTTGTTCCCATCACATTAGCCTTGATTGCCTCATTAGGGAAAGATTCCATCAATGGTACATGCTTGTAGGCAGCAGCATGATATACTACGCAAGGTCTATATTCTTCAAATACTTGTTCTATTATTTCGCGGTTGCGCACATCTCCAATCGTAGGAATGAAAACGGCTTCTGGGAATTGCGTACGCAAATCTAATAGCAGGTCATGTAGAGGCGATTCGGCTTGCTCTAAAAGGATTGTGGCTTTAGGCTTAAATTGTTGAATCTGCCTTACCAGTTCCGAACCGATACTGCCTGCTGCACCCGAAACGAGTACTATCTTATCGTTGATACATTGCTCAACATTATTAAGGTTAATCTCTATTTCCGGACGTTCCAGTAAATCTTCAATCTTGATGGAGTTGATGGCTCCTATTCGTTTGCGTGCCTCTTCCGTGGTGGCATTTTCAAACTCTTTGAAGTAGGGCGTGGTTAGAATATGGATATTGTTGTCGATAAAGATTTGCAAATCCTTAGCGGGATTGATTTCTTTCAACTTGATAGGAGAGATAATCACATTAGTGACTCCCCGAGTTTTCATCTTGTTGATGGTTTGTTGAGTAAGGGGATATACGTGTAATCCAAATAAATCATAATTGCATTTATCTCCTTCTTCCGTAATAAATCCCATAGGGCAGTAGGGTGTGTTCCCTGCGCTACGAAGCATCTTGGCTATCGCAAGTCCGGCCTCTTTTGTGCCGTAAATAAATACTTTTTTGTTTAAGGCAGTATTGTGTGTTACTGTCTCGTAAATGGTTTTTACCCCGACGCGAATGCAAAATAGAAGCACAAAAGCAACGGATATATAGATGACGACTGCCGTATTGGGATATAATTTGCCTCCAGTTACGGACTTGTACAGGACATTCCCTAATAGCAGTACGCCACCTGCGACGAAAACGGAAATCAATACTTTGATGGTATCAATAAACGTAGAATAACGCAAGATGCCTGCATAGGTGTGAAAGAGAGCGAAGAATATGGCTTGTATGCCCATAATCATTAGATATTGCTCCCATATGTCTAAGGTAAAATGAGGTTCACCGGTATATTTGAATATTCCTGCACCAATTTGCAAACTAATACCATATGCGGTTGCGCATAGTAATATGTCTATCAAGAATACACCCCATCTTGGCGCATAGTCATACGACGTCCATTTAGTGAGAATCTGCATTTCTCGTGTATGTTTTCTTTGTGTCATAAGTTTGATTTTATACTGATTGATGTATTATTTTTGTCAAATATTTTCCTGTATAACCTTTGTCGCAGAGCATAAGTTCATCGGGTGTGCCTGTAAAGACTATATTTCCGCCTTCTGCTCCGCCTTCCGGACCTAAATCTATCACGTAATCTGCCGCCAAAATGATATTGGGATTATGCTCAATCACAACTATTGTATGCCCTTTGCCGATGAGTGCATTTAATGCTTTGAGTAGCACGGTAATGTCATCATGATGTAGTCCCGTTGTGGGTTCATCAAATATGAATAAGGTCGGCTGTGTGTTATCTTGTGCGAGGAATGACGCCAACTTGACACGTTGGGATTCGCCACCCGATAAGGTAGAAGATGACTGTCCCAGTTTCACATAGCCGATGCCTACGTCTTGGAGTGCTTTCAAACGTTGTACAATTACTTTGCATTGAGGGTCTTCGGCAAAGAACTCGATGGCTTGATTGACGGTCATTTCCAATACGTCATATATCGACTTGTCACGATATTTGACGTCCAATATATCTTGCTTGAATCGCTTGCCGTGACATTGCTCGCAGGTAAGTGTCAGGTCTGCCATAAACTGCATCTCTATCGTGATGCTTCCTTCGCCTTGGCAGGTCTCGCAACGTCCCCCAGGAGTGTTGAACGAGAAATGTGAAGGGGTATAGCCCATTTGCGAAGCCAATTGCTGATTGGCAAAGAGTTTGCGGATCTCGTCATAAGCTTTGATGTAGGTTACGGGGTTAGAACGCGAAGATTTGCTTAGTGGGTTTTGATCTACAAATTCTACATCTTTTAATAGGTGTAGGCTTCCGCTTAATTTCCCAAAAGTCCCTGTGTGTTCGGCTATACCGCCATAATACTTTTTTAGGGCAGGGTAGAGCACTTTGCTCACAAGGGACGACTTGCCACTTCCGCTTACGCCGGTTACGACGGTCATCACATTCAAAGGGAAACGAACATCAATATTCTTTAGGTTATTTTCTCTTGCGCCATGTAGTTCGATATAGTTGTTCCATACTCGTCTTTGTATGGGAATATCGTATGTAAATCGTCCTATACGAGGTTTGCCGGTATAGGTTATCTCACCCCCGTTCCTGCCTGCTTTCGGACCAATTTCGATAATGTAATCTGCGGCTTGAATGATTTCCTCGTCATGTTCTACCACAACGATAGTATTGCCCAAGTCCTTCAACTCGCGCAAGACATGAATCAGCCGTTCTGTATCTCTCGCATGCAGCCCTATAGAAGGTTCATCTAATACATAGAGCGAACCAACCAAACTGCTTCCTAACGATTTTGCTAACGTGATACGTTGTGATTCTCCGCCCGATAATGTGTTGCTCAAGCGATTAAGCGTCAGGTAACTCAATCCTACGTCTTGCATAAACTGCAGTCGCGATTTTATTTCGTATAGCAGTTGGTGTGCCGTTTGTTCCTCTATAGATGTCAATTGCAAAGCATTAAACCAGTCTCTCAATTCGCTAATCGACATAGCGCATAGTTCGACAATATTCTTGCCTGCCACCTTAATATATTGTGCTTCTTTTCTTAATCGCGATCCAAAACACTCTGGACAGATGGTTTTTCCGCGATAGCGAGCCAACATTACGCGATATTGAATCTTGTTGTATTGCTTTTCTTCCAGCATACGGAAGAAGGCGTTTAGTCCTTCAAAATATTCATTACCGGTCCAGATAAGTCTTTTTTGCTCTTCCGTTAATTCTGCGAAAGGCGTATGAATAGGGAATCCAAACTTTTGTGCAGAATAGATGAGTTGATTATTCCATTCCTGCATTTTCTCTCCATGCCAACAAGCGATAGCGCCCTCATAGATGGAGCGATTCTTATCGGGAACAACAAGGTCTTGGTCAATGCCCATAATCTTGCCATATCCGCTACAAGTTGGGCATGCGCCTAACGGGCTGTTAAAGTCAAATAGATGTTCCGTTGGCTCTATAAATTGTATGCCGTCTGCCTCAAAGCGTTCTGTGAATACAATCTCTTGTTTTTCCGCATCATTTTTCCATACTGCCAATTTGCATTCTCCGTGCCCTTCAAAGAAAGCGGTCTGTACGGAGTCGGAAAAGCGGTTTGCTGTTGCTTGTTCATGGTCGGAGACAACACGATCAACCAGTAAATATAGCCCTTCCGTAGTGCCTTCTGTATATTCTGCGATACGATAGGTTTGACCTTCTTTATATAGACGCGAAAAGCCCTGTGCCGTCCAGATTTCCAATTGCTCTGCCAAAGTCCGATTATGGAGTATGGTGGGTGCTAAGAGATATACCTTCGTGCCGATAGGCAACTGTTGCATAGCTTCTACTACGTCGCGCACACTATGCCGTTTTACTTCCTGTCCTGTAATAGGCGAAAATGTCTTTCCAATACGTGCAAAGAGAAGTTTTAGATAGTCATATATCTCTGTTACGGTTCCAACGGTTGAACGAGGGTTTCTACTTGTCACTTTTTGCTGAATCGCAATGGCAGGCGGAATACCTTCTATTTTATCAACATCGGGTTTCTGCATTCTTCCCAAGAACTGCCGTGCGTATGCACTCAGGCTCTCCACATAACGCCTTTGCCCTTCTGCGTAAAGGGTATCAAAAGCGAGCGAAGACTTGCCGCTTCCGCTCACGCCCGTAATCACAACTAATTGATTACGAGGAATATCTACCGACACATTCTTTAGGTTGTGGGTATTGGCATGTTCAATATGAATGACGTCTTGATTCAACTTATTTGTATGCTTGAATGAGCGAATCTACTAATTGTCTTGTCTGTGGGTTATTCAGGTCTTTTAGTTCTGACGGCAATTTGGGGATACGTATTGGCGTTCCCTTTTCGATGTTGTGCGGATTGCGGATAACGTCTTTGTTGGCTTCGTAAATGAATACCCACAAGTCCTTTGCTCCGTAATATCTGTAAGCCAACCATGTGAGACGGCTACCTTCGCGAATCTTTTCGGTCGTAATTAGTTGCGAGTAATCACGAACTTCTTGTGCAGGTTCTATTGCTATGGTGTCACATGGGGCTATGCTATCGTTTGATACAACAGAGGTTACATCTTCGGTTTTTTGGAAACGTGTCCAAAGTTGTTTACCCCATTGTTGCAAATCGCCTTTCATATAGAAATAGACGCCTGCTCCAATCAAAAGCAGGAGTAAGATGATTATTATCCACAACCCGGTATGATGTTTTTTCTCTTCTTCCTCTTCCGTTTCTACTTCGTTTGTCGTAGTAGTCGTGCTGGGTGTCAAGAAAGTTATTGGGTCAATGGTGGTTGTAGGTTTCGTAGGTTCTGTAGGTGCTACAGGGGGGATTACGATTGGTTCGGGCGTAGGTGTTACGATAGGCTCCACTACAGGCTCTATTAAGGGCTCTGGCTCCACAACAGGCTTCTCTACAGGTTCTACTACAGGCTCCACGATAGGTGTTTCTGCCGTTTCTTCTGCTTTGGGCTCTTCTGTCGTTTCCTCTTCCGCGTGAGGCTCTTGTCCTAATTCGGAGAGCAAACCTACAATCTCCTCTGCTTGCTCGTTTAATTTGCGGAGTGGAGTAGCATCTTCCTGTTGTGCAGGAGAGGGTGCGGTTACATTGAGGAATAGTTCCTTTATGGCTGCTTCGGGAGCAAATACAATCTTGTTATACCCTTCGATGGTAAACGCTTCACCGGTTACTACATTCACGCTTTTGCGGGGTGCAATCGCTTGCAAACGGAAGGTTCCCAAACCGCCGATACGTACTTGATGTTCTGTCTTCAGGGCTTCGATGATTTGTTCCGTCAAAGCATTCAAAAAGGGAGCCACTTCTTTTTCTGAAGCGCCCATGCTTACCGCAATAGCACGGCGAAGTTCTACCCAACTTATCTTGTTATTCATAGGTTGATGTTTTTCAGGTTTTCTTTTATACTGCTGGTTGGTCGGAAACTGAGTTGCAGTTTCTCGGGCACTATTGTCTTTTCGCCCGTTTTAGGGTGAACGACTGTGCGGGCTGCACGCATTTTGGCTTCTATCGTGCCGAAGTTTTGTAGTTGTACAGCTTTGCCTTCCAATAATTGTTCTACGAGCACAGATGTAGTTGCAGTTAGCATCTCCTCTGTCCTTTTCTTTGTCATGCCTGTTTGCGCGGCAACATTCGCTATCAAATCTTTTGTCAGCATAGTTCTCCGTAGAGGTCAAATTCCTCTGCTTTGGTTATTGTTATGTTGTAGAATTGTCCAATTCTCAGTCGTTTGCTTTTCGGTATCAATACTTCGCAATCTACTTCAGGCGAGTCAAATTCCGTTCTGCCGATGTAGTAATCTCCTTCTTGTCTATCTACGATTACGCGTAACTGTTTGCCCACTTTCTCTGCCATTTTCTTTGCAGAGATGCCCTGCTGAATATCCATAAGTTCGTTTAGTCGTTTTTCTTTCACTTCTTGTGGAATATCATCTTTGTAGTGCAGATTGGCGTAAGTACCTTCTTCATCGGAATAGGTAAATGCCCCCATACGGTCAAATTGCATTTCTTTCACCCATGCTTTCATTTCCTCAAAATCTGCGTCAGTCTCTCCGGGGTGACCTACCATAAGGGTTGTACGGATACATATTTCGGGGACTTCTCGTCGTATGCGACGTATCAATTCGTCTTGCTCGGTCCGCATGATATGCCGTCTCATTAGTCCTAACATGTGGTCTGTACAATGTTGCAGGGCAATATCAAGGTATTTGCATACATTTTTATGTTTTGCCATTACGGGAAGCAACTCGTAAGGGAAATCGGTCGGGTAGGCATAATGCAAACGGATCCATTCTATTCCTTTTATTTCCGCCATCTGGTCTATCAGTTCGGGTAATAAATGCCGATGTTCCAAATCCAAACCGTATGATGACAAGTCTTGTGCAATTACGTTTATCTCTTTTACGCCTTCGCTTACCAACCACTTCGCTTCTTCCAAGATTTCGTTCATCGGTCGAGATGTATGTCTGCCCGTAATGAGAGGTATTGCGCAGTATGAGCACATTCGGTTACAACCTTCCGAAATCTTCAGGTAGGCATAGTGCTTAGGTGTTGTCAGTTTCCGCTCAAATCCTTTCGACTTTTGGCTTTCAACTTTCGGCTTCTGACTTCCTACTTCCTCCACAATCCGCATAAAATCGAACTTCCCGAACCAGCCATCTACTTCAGGAATCTCGTTTTCCAAGTCTTTCAGATAGCGTTGACTAAGGCAGCCCATGACGTAGAGTCGATTCAGTTTTCCTGCTTGTTTGCGTTGGGTAAATTGCAGAATTGTATTGATACTTTCTTCTTTGGCATCGCCAATGAAACCGCATGTATTGATTACGGCTATTTCTCCATCAGGTCTTGCGGGGTCATGCCTACAAGTCCAACCGATAGTTTCTAATTGCCTCATCAGTCGCTCCGAATCCACTAAATTCTTCGAGCAACCCAAACTAATAATATCAATACACTTCTCTCTCACTCTTGCTTTTCACAAATCACAAATCACAAATCACAAATCACAAATCACAAATTGCCCTTAGTTCCCCAATTCGCTATGGAACTTGATTCTAACGAGTCTCACGTGTAATTCGTCGTAGTCATCGTAGCCAAGTTCTTCCATAGCAATCTTGATATTGTCGTTATCGGCATTCTTGAAATAGTCGTATATATCGGCTTCTTCGTCGGGGTCAACTACCTCTTCTATAAAATAGTTAATATCCAGTTTTGTGCCGGAATAGACGATAGATTCTATCTCGTCAAGCATTTCTTCCATCGACATACCTTTCGATTCGGCAAGGTCGTCTAAGGCAACACGTCTGTCAATTGCCTGAATGATACTTACTTTTCTGTGCGAGTCTTTCGCCACGGTTCGTACGCGCAGGTCTTCGGGACGGATAATCTCGTTTTCCTCCACATAATCTTTGATAACCCGCAAGAACTCGTCACCATAACGTTTGGCTTTACCTGCACCTACACCGGGAATGTTTTGCAGTTCCTCCATCGTGATAGGATACGTGGTAGCCATGGCTTCCAAACTCGGGTCTTGGAAAATTACGAATGGAGGCACGTCCATCTGCTTACTGATTTTCTTGCGGATATCTTTCAAAATGGCGAATAACACATCGTCTGCTGCCGAGCAGGTGGCTGCATTCATAGGTATCTCGTCGTCTTCATCTTCGTCATGTACCTCGATGGGCACTTCAAACTTGCCCGGACGTTTGAGGAACTTCTTACCATCGGCAGTTAGTTTCAGGTCACCGTAGGATTCAATATCCTTTTTGATATAGCCGGAAATCATGGCTTGACGGATAATCGCCATCAAGGTATTTTCGGATTCGTCTTCTGCCGAGCCGAAGTTCTCCAGTTCGTTGTGATGATAGGAGGTAACGGTAGAAGTCTTATTGCCATGCAAGATATCTACGATGTGTTCTGCTTTGAATTTCTCATTCAGCAGAGAAATCGTTTCCAAGATGAGTGACAGCAGTTCGCCTGCTTCCAACATGCGATAGGTCTTTTTGCAATTGTCGCAGTTGCCGCAATTGTCCTCGTTGTAGTCCTCGCCAAAGTAGTGAAGTAGCATTTTTCTGCGGCAGAGTGTTGATTCTGCGTAGGTCTGCGTCTCTTGAAGTAGTTGGTTTCCGATCTCTTGCTCGGCACCCGATTTGTCGCGTTGGAACTTGCGCAAGCGCTCTATATCTTTCGGAGAGTAGAAGCAGATACATTGTCCTTCTCCGCCGTCTCTTCCGGCACGTCCCGTCTCCTGATAATAGCCTTCAAGTGATTTAGGTATGTCGTAATGTACCACAAACCGCACATCAGGCTTGTCTATGCCCATTCCGAAAGCAATTGTAGCCACAATTACCTGACATTTCTCCATCAGGAAAGCGTCTTGGTTGGCGCTACGTGTGGGAGCGTCCATTCCTGCATGATAGGGCAGAGCCGAGATATGGTTGATTTGCAACATTTGTGCCAAGTCTTCCACTTCTTTTCGCGCCAAACAATATATAATACCCGATTTTCCTTCCATGGAGCGAATATACCGCACTAACTCTTTATCTACATCTTCTGTCTTCGGACGAATTTCGTAATACAGGTTCGGACGATTGAAAGAGGACTTGAACGTCTTTGCTTCCAACATGCCGAGATTCTTTTGAATATCATGCTGCACTTTCGGAGTGGCTGTTGCGGTCAGGGCTACGATAGGAGCCTTGCCGATACGCTCTACCATCGACTGAATATGTCTGTACTCGGGGCGGAAATCATGTCCCCATTCGGAAATACAATGTGCTTCATCTACGGCATAGAACGAAATCTTTACGCCTCTCAGGAAATCTACATTCTCTGCCTTCTGCAATGCCTCTGGGGCGAGATAGAGCAGGCGGGTCTTGCCTTTCAGGATATCTTCTTTTACGGCTGCTATCTCTGGTCTGGAGAGCGACGAATTGATAAAGTGGGCTATACCGTCCTCCTCTGAGTAATTGCGCATGGCATCTACTTGGTTCTTCATGAGCGCAATAAGTGGAGAAATAACGATAGCTACACCCTCCATTAATAGGGAAGGCAACTGATAGCAGAGAGATTTTCCTCCGCCGGTTGGCATTAGGACGAAGGTGTCTTTCCCGTCCATAATGTTAGTGATGATGGCTTCCTGATTACCTTTGAAGGTATCGAAACCGAAATTGTGTTGCAAAGCAGCAACTAACTCTTCATGTTTTATCATTGATGTTGTTATCAAATAAAGTCCGATGTTATTGTCAAATAAAATTCTATGTTGTTACCAAATAAAATTCTAAATTCCTAAAAATCGTGCAAAGTTACAATAATTTTTTCACTTGTGCAAGTTCTGTCCTTATTTTTTGTGTTTTTTATGAAACTATACCTCTTCTATACCTTTTCTGCGCCTCTTCTATACCTTTTCTGCGCCTTTTCTGCGCCTCTTTTGCATTTCTTCTGCACCTCTTTTATTTTCGCCCTCCTTTTATTTACAATCTCCTTCTTATCTGCTATCTTTTTGCTACCAACTACGTAGGATACACGTAGGATATACGTAAGATATACGTAAGATATACGTAGGATAAACGTAGTATTAGCGTAGTCGCAGGCTACTCATACTGAAATCACAACGTAGGAACACTTGTGTCATGCCGACGTACGATAGGTAAGTATTCGATGAGTATAGGATGAGTATAGGATGCGCTT
>JAKSNN010000004.1 GCA_024399755.1 Paludibacteraceae bacterium
ATGCCTTAGCCTGATGTTGCACAAACTGACCGCCTTGGGGAATATACCACGATGGTAATTCTAATATTCTCATGCTTGTATGCGCTTCCAAATATACTTCTTTACCAGATATAACGCCAACGGCATCCATTTCCTACGACACCATTGCCACTCGCCATTGAGCGGAGTCAGCACCCCTTTTATTCCTTGTTTGAACTGATACACAGCGTTGGTTGAGTGGGTCGATGCCGCCATTTTTTCCATATCAAATGTGCCGAAGCCTTCCTTTGCCAATTCGCCCAATACATCGCGATAGATGGCAAAACCGGCATGTGCTTCACGTCCTAAATTAGAAGTAGCGGCGTATAGCAGTCCTGCATGACTTCCCGAAGTGTGTACCAATAGCGCAGCCACACGCCTGCTTTGTGCGTCTTGTTCAAAGAATAAACGAAAATGACCATCCGCCAATAGCGCCCGTATGTATGCCTCGTCATAGGGCATCTGCATACCCTTGTCTGCGCACATCTCGCGATAAAGCGACATATAGTCCTCTATTACCGCCTCATCTACACGAACCACATTATCTAAAGTAAGTCCTTCTATTTTTTTCAAATGCCGTTGCCAATTGCTATCCCACACTATCGGTTGGGACAAATCAATCATATTAGTCAGTTGGAACGAAAAACTACCCACGGGTCGCAAGAAGCCTACTTGCCGCAACGCCACCTCGCACTGAGGATTATACACGCTTTGGTCGTTTACTTCCACTATATCAGCCAGGTTCATCACCTCCCGATAGAACGCACTCACTTTGTTTGCTTTCACACCCTCATATCGCAAAGCAGGGGCTTGCAGCATCAAATAGCGCATGCCTGCATAGCGCTTCAAATGCCCCACACACGCTATATCGTCGTCCATTAGATAGAGCAACTTACGGTGATTAGTTGCCTGAGCATCTACCCATCCTGCCCATTGGCAATAGGGCACGTGTTCCCATTGGGCTATCGTGATATAATAGTGTTCGCGACTGACTATAGTCATTATCTCAACGCTTCCTGAAGGTAAATAATTTATATAGAAAATAAGGCACGGCAAACCACCATGAGAAATATTTCTCTACGCTGTAATAGGTTACTGGCACCGCCCCAAACTGCTTGAAATGCAGTGCTACACCAGGCATCATACTTCCTTCAAAGTCAAACACTACCCCCTTCTCACGTGCCAGTTTGATACATTCCAACACTAACAACGACATGGCACCACTATCTTTAAATTCGGCATTCTGCGCTGCTATCAGATAGTGCATCGCCTTTTCGTCCCACACCACATAGCCGGCAGCGAGCAATTGATTGTCGGCATTACGTATAGCCATTATCTGTGCCTTTTGCTCACGTTGCGCCTTGCGGTCTAACACAAGAAAGAACTCTCGCGAATAGTTGATAACTTTGTGTTGTTGCTGCAAACACTCAGTATGAAAACGATAGAAATCTTCCGCACTCAAATCTCTGTCTGCATGCAGCGATAAGGCTTTCTGCAATTGACGTTTCTTGTTGCGTGAGAAGCCATCTATTACCTTGTCCAAATCGCTCAAGTCCTGCAACTGATACGTTACACGCTCCTTCACTTTATATCCCAACTGCTTCAGTTCTGCGGGTAGCGGACTACCTATAGGATATTGCTGATAGTAATAGTCCAACTTCATCTCGCGCAATTTGGCATCTATCTGTCGCGCTTTCTCCCGCACCTGTTCTATGGTGCAGGTATTAGCATCTATCCACATGCCGCCTATTTGTGTTTGCTGGGGCATCGTTATCCATCGCATCCACCATTTCTTGCGCACCAAACACGGCATACAAGGAAGTATCTCTTCCCATTCTTTCCCTGCGCACACGGCGTCCAACCACCACGGCTGCATGAAGATAGGCATATCTGCTTGCGTTTGCGCCCACTCACAATATCGCTCTTTGCTAGTCATAATCAGAAGATATTTTCCTCTGTGGAATTTTCCTCTTGAGGCATTTCGGTTACGGGTTGTTCGGTTTGTTGTCCCATATTCTGATATTCAGCAGGGCGGAAAAGTATCTGCACATTCTCGGCTACTACTTCCGTTTTGCGACGCACTTGTCCTTCTTTCTCCCAAGTGCGGGTCTGCAGTTTGCCCTCCACATAGATTTTCATTCCTTTTCTGACGTAGCGTTCAGCCCATTCTGCCAAATTGCGCCATAATACGATAGCGTGCCATTCGGTTTTGTCGGGTACCTGCGTGCCGTTTTGCATGGTATAGCCACGCTCGGTTGTTGCTAAGTTGAAATTAGCGATAGCCACATTTCTGTCTAAATAACGAACTTCGGGGTCACTCCCCACATTTCCGATTAGGATAACTTTGTTAACGGATGACATATCTGTAAATTTTAGGTTGTTTCTACGATTTCCGTTGCAAAATTACAACTTTTTTTGCATATATCAAAATTTTGTTGTAATTTTGCAGAAAATTATTGAGGAACCCCCTTATGAACTACAAAAATTTAGTACTCACTATCTTGATTTTGGTGTCTTCCCTGTATCTTCAGGCGCAGAATATCCAGACTCAGGTTCGTTGTATCGCGTTCTACAATCTTGAGAACCTATTCGATACTATCCACGATGAAAATAAAAATGATTATGAGTATCTGCCTGATGGCGGTATGCATTGGACCGGGCTGAAATATACCCACAAGATTCATAACATGGCGTATGCTATTTCCAAGTTGGGTAAAGACGTCGATCCGCGGGGGGCAGTCTGCGTAGGTGTAGCCGAAGTGGAGAATCTGCGTTGTCTGGAAGACCTTTGCGCAGATCCGCAACTGGAGGGCAAATATAAGCCTATTTTGATTGAAGGTCCTGACCGCCGTGGCGTAGATGTAGGTTTCCTTTACCAGCCGGATTTATTCAAGGTGGCTTCCGTGAAAGGGCACGAACTCCATGCGCACTATGCTGATGGAGGACTTGTTCGCAGCCGTCTGCAGTTGCTTGTTACGGGCTATCTATTGAACGCACAAGGCGAAAGCGGACGTCCCGAGAAGATTCATATTCTTGTTAATCACTGGCCAAGCCGTTACGGTGGCGAACTTACCTCCCGTGCTACGCGCGACACAGCAGCTATGTTAGCACGTTCTATCTGCGATAGTATCTATCTCAAAGAGCCAAACGCAAAGATTATCATCATGGGCGACCTCAACGACGACCCGTACAATCACAGTTGTGCCGAGATATTAGGAGCAAAGAAGACCCGCGAAGAAGTGGAACGGCAGGGTTATTTCAATACCATGTGGCAGAAACTTGACCGCGGTATCGGTTCGCTTGCCTACCAAGGCACGTGGGATTTGTTCGACCAAATCATCATCTCCGAGCCTTTGATGAATGAAAAACTGGAATCGGGTAAATGGACGTATTGGAAATCGGAAATCTTCAATAAGGACTTCCTTACCGTGCAAGAGGGAAAAGACAAAGGTACACCGTTCCGTACCCACAAGAGTGGTGTTTGGCAAGACGGTTACGGCGACCACTACCCTACTATGATTTATCTAATCCGCAAATGATTTTCGCATTATGACATCACTAAAGCAAAACCTCACCCCCATCAAGATGCGCAATTACGGGCGTATCCTGCAAGATATGGTCAACTACGCTTGCACCATTGAGGACGAATCGCAACGCCAAGCGTTAACTATGTACATCGCTCAATCTATGCGACAGAAAAATGTGGTTTGGAATAAGGAGCAAGACGCTAATCTTCATCGTGTAAAGGAGGACATTGCACGTCTCAGCGACGGCAAACTCAACTGCGAGTTTCCCGAGTTCGAGGCTTTGATGCAGCGTCCGCTGCCGCAATTAAACAAGATGCCGCAGAAAAAGAAGAACAAGAAATAACCTTTAGCAAATAATTTCAATTATATATTATTATGGTGCTGGAAACAAGTCCCTACAAAGTGTTCGCTGGCAGCAAAGGTAATGCCATCGCGCAGCGCATTTGCGAGCAATTAGGTTGCTCTCTCGGTAAAGTCAATGTAGATCGTTTTTCGGACGGTGAGTTCGCTGTTTCCTTTGACGAGTCTGTTCGCGGTCAGTCGGTCTATTTGGTGCAATCTACATGCCCAAGTAGCGATAACTTGATGGAACTCCTTCTTATGATTGACGCAGCCAAACGTGCCAGTGCGTACAAGGTAATTGCCGTCATTCCGTATTTCGGTTGGGCACGTCAAGACCGCAAAGACAAGCCACGTGTCTCCATTGGTGCGAAAGTAGTGGCAAACATGCTGCAAGGTGCCGGTGCCGACCGTATCATCACGGTTGACCTTCATGCTGACCAGATCCAAGGGTTCTTCGATATACCTGTTGACCACTTGTTTGGCTCTAATGTCCTTGCTCCATACGTAGCGAGCCTCAAACTTGAGAATCTCATTATCGCTTCGCCCGATGTAGGCGGCAGTAAGCGTGCGTCTTCGTTTGCCAAGAAGATTCACGAGATTACAGGACACGAAGTACCTATGGTCATCTGCTACAAGAGCCGTCCTAATTTCAACCAAATCAGCGAGATGCGTGTTCTGGGTGATGTCAAAGACATGGACGTGGTGATTGTTGATGACATCGTAGATACCGCAGGAACGCTTTGCAAAGCAGCCAAGGTGATGAAGGAGAACGGCGCACGTTCGGTACGCGCTATCCTGTCTCACGGCGTTATGTCAGGACCTGCAGACCAACGTATCGGAGAAAGCGAATTGACCGAATTGGTCTTCACCGACTCTATTCCTTACGATACCAATCGTTGCTCCAAAGTACACATCGTATCCTTGGCTTGGACTATTGCAGAGACTATCAAAGCAATCCAGGAGCATCGTTCTGTCAGCGAAGTAAACCATAGTTAAGCAGCCTTGAGATATATCAATAAAATAGTTTGCGCGCTCGCGTGCGTAGCGTGCGTAGCGTGTACGAGTCAGAAGCGCAGTCAGATTGAGCGCCCTGCTTTCTCGTCCGATTCCGCTTATGCCTACGTGGAGAAGCAGATGAGTTTCGGTCCGCGTGTACCTAACGGACAGGGGCACACCGATTGTGCGCTCTATCTCATTCAGCAACTCCGTAGCTTTGGCGCTGAAGTGGAATTGCAGAAAGGTATGATGACCGACTATAGCGGTCGTCCGCAACAAGTAATGAACATCATCGGACATCTGCGTCCGGATTCAAAAGGTAAGACCATTCTTCTCTGTGCCCATTACGACACACGCCCTTGGTGCGACGAAGAAGAGGAATACGACCGGCGTTTCCTCAACGTACCGGGGGCTAACGACGGAGCCAGCGGAGTGGCTGTGTTGCTTGAGGTAGCACGGCAGATTGCTCTTGCCGATTCGGTGGCAAACGCTACTGCTTCGCCTGTGGACATTATCTTCTTCGATTGCGAAGATATGGGCACGCCTTCGTTCTTCACAGGTGCAGAGCGTGAAAACACATGGTGTCTGGGTTCGCAACTCTGGGCTTCGTTGCTGACACCATCGATTGCCCATCAATATCAATACGGCATACTGTTGGATATGGTAGGTGCCCCTGATGCTATGTTTATGCGCGAGGCATATTCCGTCTATTATGCCGACAACTACCTTGAGCAGGTTTGGCGTTCAGCCTCCGACCTTGGCTACGGCAAATTCTTCTCCAACCAGCAAGGCTTTCCGATTACCGACGACCATTACTACATCAATACGCTTACGGGCATTCCCTGTATTGACATTATCCATCACAATACCGTTTCGGGAGCGGGTTTTCCCGCTTGGTGGCACACGCGTAACGACGATATAACGAATATCAGTCGCACTACCTTGCAAGCCGTAGGAGAAGTAGTGATGGCGACTATTGCTAAATAATCCCAAATCTGTGTAGAAACGACATGGAACTATTACGAATCAACGATTTACACGCCACCATTGGCGATAAAGAGATATTAAAAGGTATCAACCTGACCATCAACGCAGGCGAGGTACATGCTATCATGGGACCTAACGGCGCCGGCAAATCAACGCTGAGCGCAGTCCTCACGGGCAATCCTGCCTACACGGTCACGCAAGGAGAAGTCTATCTCAAGGGCAAGAACCTGCTGGAGATGTCGCCTGAGCAGCGCGCCCGCGAGGGTGTCTTCCTCAGTTTCCAGTACCCTGTGGAGATTCCGGGCGTGTCAATGGTCAATTTCATGCGTACTGCCGTGAACGAGAAGCGCAAGTACGAAGGCAAGCCTGCCCTTTCGGCTACCGAGTTCCTGCGCCTTATGCGTGAGAAGAAAGCCCTTGTTGAGATGGCTGACAAACTCAATAATCGTTCCGTTAACGAAGGCTTCTCTGGGGGTGAGAAGAAGAAGAACGAAATCTTTCAAATGGCAATGTTAGAACCCTGCCTTAGCATCTTAGACGAGACCGATTCCGGCTTGGATATTGACGCTTTGCGTGTAGTAGCCAACGGCGTGAACAAACTCAAGACTGCCGACAATGCTTCTATTGTCATCACCCACTACCAACGCCTACTCGATTATATCGTGCCTGACTTTGTTCACGTGCTGGCTGACGGCAAAATCGTCAAATCGGGCGACAAGACACTGGCTCTTGAATTGGAAAAATCCGGTTACGCCTTCTTGGAACAATGACGCAAACTCTCAACATACCGCAAGGCGAAACCGTCGAGCGTGTTTTGATTGACGAACCCGAACTCGATTGGCATATCGTACAGCAGGCACATTCTGTGCTGCGCCTGCACCTTATATCGTTCACATCAGCAAAGCATACTATTTGGATAGAGCAGCAGGGCGAAGGTTGCCAGACGGAAATCTACGGACTCACGTTTGTGAGAAATAACGAAACCTGCACTCTTAATACCCGTGTACATCATAATATCGGTGGCGGCACATCAAAGCAAGTGGTGAAATTCATTTTAGGAGGCGAAGCCAAAGGCGAGTTCTTTGGCGAACTGAAGATTGCCCCCGATGCGCAACAGACGGCTGCACAGCAGACCAACCGTAATATCCTGCTTTCCGACAAAGCCACTATGCGCACACGTCCACAATTGGAAATCTATGCCGATGACGTGAAAGCCAGCCATGGTGCTACGACGGGACAATTGGACGAGTCGGCACTTTTCTACATGCAGCAGCGCGGACTGAGTCCCGAGCAAGGGCGGCAAATGCTTTTGCAGGCTTTCATGGCAGACATCATTGATGCTATCACCGATGAAGCGCAACGCACTGCGCTTGCCAATGCCATTGAGACCTTAGTAGTTTTGAACAAGGAGCAAGGAGCAAAGACCGCTCCGCTATAGGACAAAGGACACCGCAAGCGGCTACAGGGGAAAGGTTAGAGGACGCTTGCGCTTAACTTTGCATCGTGCATCGTGCATCAAATCCTCTCCCGTACCACTACCGTACCGCACCGAACCCAGACCGAACCCTCACCGAACCCTCATAGTACCCTCATAGTACATCCGTAGTTATACAGATGTTATACGGATGTTGCGAAGCCATTGGCTTATTGTTCTTCTACGCAATATCTTTTATCTGCGTTCCCGCGAGGTCTAAGTATTTGGGTGCAGGTATTTGGGTGCAGGTTGGTGCAAGTAAAAAAAATTTCCTTTCCGCTTGCACATTCGGAAAAATTGTAGTACCTTTGTAGTACGAAAACATGAGCAACTATTATTAACCCTTAAAAACTATACCGTATGAAAAAGAAATTCATTTGCCCGATTTGTGGCTTTGTATTCGAAGGTGAAGAAGCACCTGAGCGTTGCCCCCAATGCAAACAAGTTGTAACGTGGAAAGTAGCCGAAGAAGGCAAGATTCAATTCGCTTGCGAACATGTGATTGGCGTTGCTAAGGACACCGACGAACAAATGAAGAAAGACCTCAATGCGCACTTCATGGGCGAGGCTACCGAGGTAGGTATGTACCTCGCTATGTCGCGTCAAGCCGACCGCGAGGGCTATCCTGAAATCGCAGAGGCTTTCAAGCGTTACGCTTTTGAAGAGGCTGAACACTGCGCTAAGTTTGCAGAGTTGTTAGGCGATGTCGTTTGGGACACCAAAACCAACTTGGAAAAACGTATGATGGCTGAGGCAGGTGCCTGCGAAGGCAAACTGGCTATCGCCAAACGTGCCAAAGAGCAGAACCTCGACGCTATCCACGATACCGTTCACGAGATGGCAAAAGACGAGGCTCGCCATGGCAAAGGTTTTGAAGGACTATTCAACCGCTACTTCAAGTAACCTCCTGTTATCAGCCAAACCAATCATAGAAAGCCAACGGCTTTGTACAAAAAGAGTTCCGCTTCTCACGATGCGGAACTCTTTTTATACTATCTTGTAAATACCTATTTGGCTATCGCTTACTTCCTAATCTCGAAGGGGAACGACCCGATTAAGTTACCATCAACAAAGAGGTCTGCGTTATATACGCCCTGCGCAGGCTCTGCTGCAAACGACCAATACATCACCGACGAAACGGCTTCACCCGCATATTCGATCTCGCGACTCAACGAATAGCCAATTTCGCTATCCTCAAAAGCAAAGACCTTCGACGTATCCTTTGTCATCAAGTCGCCATTAGGTGCTACCAAACGCAGATATACCGTCTTGAGCCCGGGCTCACACGTGATATTCTTACCCAAAGTAAAGTCGATTTGCAGTTTGGCAATCTGCCCCACAAGACGTGTCTTGCGGTCACGCTTATTGAGCGTCGTTACTTCGAATGCCGTCACCTCTAACATGGACGCACGCGACACTACTTCCGTCAATTCGGTTTTCTCCTGCTCAAGACGTTCTGCCTCACGCGATACTTGCTTATACTGCTGACGATATTGCTGATTCTCAGCCACTAAACGCTCATTCGTGCGATTCAGCGAATCTATCTGATGAACATAGGTTACCATCACTTTACGTACCGTAGCCAATTCCTTTTTCAGTTCAGCAATACGCTTTGCAGAAGTCACTTTGGTAATACGCAACTCCTCCAGAAGTTCGTGTACACGTTGCTGCTCCTTACCTAAAAGTTCCTGCAACGAGTCGTTACGAATCTCCATATTTTGATAACCATCAAACTGAATAGCCAAGTCCTCATACTCCTCCTGCAGTTCTTCCTTCTCGAACTCCATTTGTTCGACCATCTCCTGCATTACGGCCTGCTGGCGGAAGAAGAAAAATGCAAGGACAACAGCAATCACAGCCAAAATGGCTATGCAGATGATTAACAGCGATTTCTTGTTCATAAAATAGTTCGTTATTTTGAGTGGTTAGTTTCGCAGTGTAGCCGTCACAGCAACGGCAACACCTTTTCCATTTGATTCGAGCGTGAGCCTTTGAGTAGGATATTTTGTGCAGTCAGCGGCTGTTCCTTTAGATAATCTGCCAACGCATCTACGTTAGCGAACACAGGGTAAGGCGAAGTAGTTTTTGTATATTCCTCCCCTACCAGCAGCACCTTATCCGCCTTGCGCTCCAGCAGCATATTCACGATGTTCTGGTGCTCCAATTGCGAATAATCGCCCAACTCGCGCATTGCGCCTAAGATGAACGTGCGCGAAGCGTACGTAGCACAGAAAGCTTCAATGGCAGCCGTCATCGAGGTAGGATTGGCATTATACGCATCAACGACCACCGTATTTCGCTCTGTATGAACGAGTTGTGAACGATTATTAGTCGGCACATACGCACGAATAGCAGCCAAGCCGTCTTCTTCCGACACACCAAAATGCCTGCCTACAGCCAGTGCCGCAGCGATATTCTCGGCGTTGTAAGCACCTACCAAATGCGTGCCTTCAGGCATCGGTATGCGATGATACGTAATTGCCTCATGCTTGCCTAACATCTTCACCAGATACTCGTTATCCTCGTTGAGGAAGACAGTACCCTCGTGCGCAATCAGGTAATCATACAATTCGGCTTTCGTGCGCTGTACGCCCTCGAAAGAGCCAAAACCTTGCAAGTGCGCCTTACCCACATTCGTAATCAGTCCGAAATTAGGTTCGGCTATCTCTACCAGTTCGCGTATATCGCCCGGGTGACTGGCACCCATCTCCACGATAGCCATCTCGTGCGCGCGCGTTAATTGTAATAAGGTGAGGGGCACGCCAATCGAGTTATTAAGATTGCCCTGCGTATAATGCAGGTTATATTTCGTCTTTAGCACGGAGGCAAGAAGTTCTTTGGTAGTGGTCTTGCCATTCGTACCCGTGATACCGATAATCGACAACCCTAATTCACGCCGCCAAGCACGAGCCAGACTCTGCAAGGCTTTCTTCGTATCGGGCACAAGGATTGTGCGCGGACCGATAAAGGCTTTCGGGTCATCTATAACGGCTAACTCTGCCCCACTCTCAAGGGCTTTGGCAGCAAACTGATTACCGTCAAAGGTCTCTCCCTTAAGCGCGAAGAACACGCAACCTGCAGGCAGGTTGCGTGTGTCTGTTGAGACGCAAAGCGACTCCTTATTTCTTATTAGGAAGTTCCAATCCATAGCCTTTCTTCTTATCCTCTGCCTTCAAGAAGAACGAGAGAATGAAGGCAATCACGCCAAACGACGCAAATACAATCATCGGTACGAGGTAACCGCCCGTAGCCTCACGCAATTTGCCAATCAATAACGGCACGAGACAAAGACCTACGTTTTGTACCCAGAAAATCAGGCAGTAAGCCGAGCCAAGTACTTTCTCGTCAATAATCTTTGGTACAGAAGGCCACATCGAAGCAGGTACCAACGAGAACGATACACCTAAGATAAGAATCGTGATGAAAGCCAAGAGTTTGCTTGGATAAACAGGCAAGATGAAAGCAAAGCAGCAGTGGCAAAGCGTCATGATAATTGCACCAACCAACATCATGGAAGCACCCTTACCCTTGTTGTCAATGAAGGCTCCAAGCACTGGTGTGAGCACCATGGCAAGAATCGGGAACCACTTGAATAGACCTGCAGCCTCAGCGTTGTCGATATGCAAGGTGAACATCAGGAAGTCGGTAGCAAAGCGTTGGAATGGGAAGATTGCAGAATAATACAGTACGCAAAGCAAAGCCACAATCCAGAACATCTTGCTACGGAAGATTTGTCCAAGGTCGGAGATATGGAACTCGTCCTCAGGGTCTTTCTGAGCAGACAAGATGCCCAACTCGATTTCCTGTTTCTCCAATTTGCTGTCCATGATAGTGAATACGAAGAAGTTAAGCAAACCTACTACCAACAACAGTCCCGCAAACAGCATCGGCATCGATACCTGACTGATTCCAGCATAGTGGGCACTAATAGCAGGAGCAGCAGCCATAGCAGCAAACACACCGATACGCGCGATTGCCATCTCAAGTCCCATAGCAAACGCCATCTCTTTACCCTTGAACCACTTAGCAAGGATTTTGCTGACGGTAGTACCTGCCATCTCGCAGCCACAACCGAAAATCATAAAGCCGAACATAGCCAATTTAGCCGAACCGGGCATCTCTGTCCACCAAGAGTTGAGCCACGTCATTTCGTTAGCGCCAAACCATTCGCTGATACCTACATACTTGATAGCAGCACCAATTACCATCAGCGAAGCAGACAAAAGTCCCGTAAAGCGGTTACCCATCTTATCCAAGATGATACCTGCAATAATCAGGAAACCAAACACGTTGAGCAGATATTCACCCGCAGCATAGGTACCAAAATCACCACGATCCCACTGCAAATGATCGTTTAAGAGAGATGCTAACGGCGATAGCATATCTACAAACATGTAAGCGAAGAACATCATCGACGCTACCAAGACAAGTACACTCCAACGCGCAATAGCCGAGTCGCGTAGGGTTTGTTGTAGTTTTTCTACCATAATAAAAGTTTTTTGATATTAATTATTGTTGTATATTTTCTTTTGAAATAGTGTCCGTAGCAACAGACGAAACGCGTGGCACAAGATGTTTTTTCTTCTTGAGCCACGCTGCCTTACGGCGTTCATATTCCTCGTAATGAGTTTCTAAATATCCGTCCGCCACGACAGGAGATGTTATTTCATTCCTAATTCTTTCTTCACATCAGCCGTTACATCTACGGCAGTTGGAGCGATATATACCATCGCAGCCGATTCGAAGATATAGGTAAAACCTAACTTCTCGCCTACTGCCTGAATAGCTTTGCTCATCTTCTCGTGTAGCGGAGCCACCAGTTCCTGTTGTTTCTTCTGGATATCCTGCTCTGCGTTCTGATAGAAGAGTTGGAGGCGTTGCTGCATATCCTGAATCTCCTGCTCGCGCACTTGCTTGATGGCATCAGGCATCGTTGCCTGTTGCTGCTGATACTCCTGATACTTCTTTTGGATCTCCTCCTGCATCATGGAGATTTGCGTTTCGTACTGACTCTGAATCGTGTCCATTTTCAGTTTTACCTGCGCCATCTCGGGCATTTGGGTAAAGAGTTCGGTAGTGTTGATGTGACCGAATTTCTGTGCGCTGGCTACCATCGGCAGTACCATTGCTAAAACGATAAATAACTTTTTCATAATACCTTATATTTATTTAATAGTTTCTTTTTTGTTTCGAACGCTTATTTCGCACCTAACTTCTGCAACACTTGGTCGGAAATGTCCAGTTTAGAAGACATATATACCAACGCAGGGTCAGATGAGCGGTCTTTCACAATATCAATTTTCTTCTCGTTAGCGAGGTCTTGTATCGCAGCATAGATATCATCTTGAATTGGTTTGATAAGTGCCTCACGTTTCTTGTAGAGTTCACCATCTTGTCCAAAATACTTGCGCTTGAGTTCTAATACCTCATTCTCTTTCTTTACGATTTCCTCCTCACGGCGTTTCTTCATCTCATCGGAAAGGAAGATTTGCTCAGTCTGGTAGTTAGATGCCAACACACGTGCCTCCTGCTGCGCTGCATCAATTTCCTTTTGCCAACGTTTACTAATCAGGGACAGTTGCTCGTTAGCCGTCTCATACTGAGGAAGGTTCTTCAGGATATACGCCATATCCACATAAGCAATCCCTTGCAGCTTTTGTGCAAACACCGTGCCAAACGACATCAAAGCGAGCAAAACAACCAAAACTATGCGACGTGTATTCATATCTATATACTTGGTTTTTAATAGGTTATACATTATAGTTCTTGTCCTAATACAAAGTGGAACTGACTACCGCCATATTGGTTAGAACCGTTTATCTTATCAAAGCCCCAGCCCCAGTCGATACCTAACAAACCGAACATCTGCAGGAAGATACGCACACCTACACCCGCACTACGCTTGAGGTTGAAGGGGTTGTAATCGGATATATCGCTAAAGCAGTTACCAGCGTCCATAAAGGCAAGCGCCCATACAGTGGCGTTCTGGTTCAGCGTAATCGGGTAACGCAATTCGAGCGTGAACTTGTTATATACATAACCCATATTACGCCCAGTAGCAATATCGTATGGAGTAAGCGAACCCGAAGCATAACCACGCATTGAGACATATTCCGTAGAATAACTGGTATAACTGGACATTCCGTCGCCACCCATGTAGAAACTCTCGAAAGGCGACTTGGCATCTTTGTTGAAGTGACCCAGATAACCAAACTCGGCACGAGTCATCAGCACCAGTTTGCTGTCGCGCGTGAGCGGGGTAAATACCTTACCCGAGAACTTCCACTTGTGATACTCAATCAGGTGGTATTTATCCGAAGCGGACATCTGCGAGTAATCCTTGCCGTTGATAAGCGAATAAGGCGGCGTAATCTTCAGTCCTATTGTGAATTGCGAACCACGGCGCGTGTAGATCGGGTTATCAATACTGGAGCGCGAGAGTTGCAGATTCAGGGCGAAGTTATGACTCGTACCATCGGATATAAGCAGATAGGGCCAGTCCTTCATCATATAGAGTTGGTAACTCAGTTCGCCATAGAAGGAGAAATAGTCGTCCGGCCAACGCAGACGCTTGCCGTAACCTACACTGGCACCCAACGTGCGCAAGTACTTGTCAGGGTCAGCCTCCGATTCCTGCAACTGCTGGTAGTAATCGGAATTACCCGTATAGTAGTAATACGAAGAATACGTGTTATAGAGGTTCTGATATGCCTGATAATAACGGTTGGAATAACCTGTCTGCTGTGCGAAATAGATACTTGCACTCAGCGAATTCGGGCGTTTACCGCCAAGCCACGGCTCAAGGAACGAGAGGCTGGCTGAAGTATAATAAATACCATTGGTGCGCACATTGACGGAGAAGGTCTGTCCCTCGCCCTGCGGCACGATTCGATACGCCTTCTTGTTAAAGAGATTCTGGATAGCGAAATTGGTAAACTTCAATCCTAACGAACCTACCAGACCCGTTGCACCCCAACCGAGCGAGAACTCTATCTGGTCAGAGGATTTGGTTTGCAGTTGATACGTGATATCTACGGTTCCTTCTTCGGGGTTAGGCTGGATATCCGGAACTAACTTCTCTTGGTCGAAATGTCCCATCTGAGCCAACTCACGCAAGGAGCGCATAATATCCGATTGGCTATAGAGTTGACCGGGCTTGGTATAGAGTTCACGACGGACGACATGCTCATAGACACGCGTGTTACCCACGATGTTAATCTCGTTGATAGTCGCGGGTTTTCCTTCGTAGATGCGCATTTCGAAGTCGATACTGTCGTTCTCTACGTTCACCTCCACAGGCTCTACGTTGAAGAACAGATAGCCTCGGTCGGTATAGAGTTTGCTAACGGCGTCTTCGTCCGATTGCAGACGTTCGTTCAGCACCTTGAGATTATATACATCGCCCTTCTTCACGCCTAACACGGCATCTAAATACTCTAACGGATAAATGGTATTACCAACCCAATTGACGCTACGCACGTAGTACTTATCACCCTCGTTGACGGTCATATATACATCTACGCGAGTAGAGTCTTCGGGATTCATTACCACACTATCAGCTACGATATACGCATCACGATAACCTACCTCGTTATACTTCTCAATCACGGCTTTCTTATCGTTCTCAAACTCTTCCTCCACAAACTTCTTTGTACGGAAAAGGTTGATAATATGGTTGTCGTTGGTCTTCTTCATTGCCTTGTTGATTTGCAAATCCGTAAGCGCCTCATTTCCCGTGATGTAAATCTTAGCCACTTTCGTTTTTACCTTCTTGTCGATATTGACAACTACCTTCTCGTAGCCGGGGTGGTCGTGGTCCTCTATTTCGTAGATTTTCACCTCTGCGTTATGGAAGCCCTTTTCCGCAAAGTATTTCTTAATCACAGTCTTGGCACGGTCGGCAAGGTTAGGCGTCATCTGTCCGCCCTTCTGCAAACCGGTTTTTACCTCAATATCTTCTTTCTCGCTTTTCTTCAGTCCGTTGTACGTGATATCGGAGATACGGGGACGTTGCTGCAAGGCTATCTCAAGCCAAATCTTATCGCCCACAATCTTCTTTGCCTTAATCTTGACATCGGAGAACAGACCTTGTTTCCAGAAGCGCTTAATCGACTTCGTGATTTGGTCGCCGGGCACCTGAATCTTATCGCCTACCGCCAAACCTGAAAAACCGATTAGTACAAAGTTTTCGTAACTGTCAGCACCCGTAACGCTAATATCGGCGATCTCGTATGTCTTTCCTGCCGAAATAGAATACTCAATATCCGGCAGGGCGACACCTGCAGTATCCTGTTGCGACAAGGTGTCCGCCGATTGTACTTGCGCCCACAGCGGCAGGCATGCAAGAGAGAGTAATATGCTATTAACGAACTTGCTCACTGGTCTTTCCAAATCTACGTTCACGTTTCTGATAATCAATAAGTGCCTTATAAAACTCCTCTACGGTAAAGTCCGGCCAAAGGCAATCGGTAAAATAGAGTTCCGAATACGCCAACTGCCACAGAAGGAAATTGCTGATACGCAACTCCCCGCTTGTACGGATAAGCAAATCGGGGTCGGGCATGCCTTTCGTAGTAAGGCTATCCGACACAAACTCCTCATTAATGTCTTCACAACGAATCTCACCTGCTGCCACGCGACGTGCAGTCTCCTGCATGGCATGTGTCAGTTCCCAACGGGCAGAATAACTAAGGGCTATCACCAGACTCAATCCCGTATTGTTAGCTGTCTCCTCAATACAACCGACAAACTTGCGGCGTGTATCCTCCGGCAGACGGTTGGTATCGCCAATCGTAAGCAAACGGACATTATTCTTCATCAGCGTCGGTGTCTCCTTGGCTATCGTATCGACCAGCAATGCCATCAGGGCATCTACCTCCTCTTTCGGACGATTCCAGTTTTCGGTAGAGAACGTGTAAAGCGTAAGATAACCGATTCCTAATTCAGCCGCAGCCTCCGTGATGTTATGCACCGTCTGCACGCCCTGCTTATGCCCGAACATACGCGCCATGCCATGACGTTTTGCCCATCTGCCGTTACCGTCCATGATGATAGCGATATGGCGAGGCATTCTCGATTTATCGATTTGTTGTTTTAGATCTTCCATAACGTTCTTGCGCTCCTCTATCCCCCCACTATTGACCGTTGCAGAATTTGCAGACTTTCTTCTCGTGAGCAAACTCAAAAACTATGCCTAACGTGAGTTGTGAGGTTAAATCATTATTCATTATATTCCAACCGTTCAGGTTGTACGTATTGCTCATTGATGCTATCCCCTCCAGATTATCAGCAATATAGATATTATGCTGCCATGCGATATTCAACCCTACGAACTTGGCAAATTGCCATTTCAGACCGAAACCGACCGGGAAATAAGCCGCTACCGAGTGGAAATGCTCATTATAAAGGCTCATTCCAACCCCCACAAAGATGTACGGCGTAGCCGCAAAAGAGCGATTGTTGTACACACGCCCGCCGAAGCGGAAGAAGTTGAATTCCGCAGCCGCATCGATGTTAATCATCTTATTCTGCCAAGTCGTCTCCAAAGTCTGTCCGTCCTCATCTACTATAGGTCCCGTTATACGATGACCCATACCTTTCACTTGCAAAGCCCAACGTGGCGTAAACTTATAGCGGAACTGAGCTCCAAAAGCCTCTCTCGGATTCTGGAATATATGCGGCGTCGCGTCGCCCACATAATAGCCGCAACCCGCTTGCACACCCAATTCACAAAGATAAGGTTGCTCATCAGCAGGCGCAGCCTGTGCCGACAATGCGCACAGCACCAACGCACTAATTACCACGCTACGCAGTAGTATGGGGTCTGCCTTATATGTCGTTTCTTGGTACTTCATGTACAGCCGTTGTTCTCGCATATAGGCGCGCACATAGCACGCACGCTGACGGGAATAGCGTGCAAAGGTACGACTTTTTTTTCAAATATGCAAGCGAAAACGATGTTTTTTACTCAAAAGTGGAAAATATCCATCTGAAAAGCCTCTCTGAAGGCGTCTTTCTCGCGCAATCCGTCAGCCGTATCAAGGGCTATGCCCGAAGGCGACATCAGCAAGATTCTATCCGAAATACGCAATGCGAGGTCTAATTCGTGGGTTGAGACAAGGACGGTTTTGTGCTCGTCTTGTGCCAAACGGTGAAGCAGTTGCAGCACGCTGATACGATTGGGCAAATCGAGGTGAGCCGTAGGCTCGTCAAGCAAGATAATTGGCGTATGTTGTGCCAAGGCTTTGGCTATCAAGACACGCTGTTTCTCGCCATCAGATAAGGCATTGAACGCCGTTTCCCGATACTTCTCCATCGCTACCTCCTGCAACGCTTGTGCTATCTGCGCTTCGTCCTCTGCGGATAAGCCGCCTAAGAAAGACGTATAAGGGAAACGTCCCATTGCCACCACATCGTGAACCGACACGCTCTCCAGCGAAACGCGCTCGGTAAGCACTAATGCCAGCCGTTGTGCCAACTGCTGACGGGTCAGCCGTGCGAGGTTATATTCGCCGGCAAGAGGAGGTTGAAGTCCCGCTAACGTACGTAGCAAGGTAGATTTGCCACAGCCATTCGGTCCAAGCATACATACCATCTCGCCTTCCATAAGCGAGAAAGAGAGATTAGCCTGTACCTGCTTGGTAGCGTAGCCAATCGAGAGATTATGCGTTGATATACTGACGGTTGACACGACGTGAAACGGAAGTTAATACCTCGTATGAGATTGTTCCCAACTTGGTAGCCAGTTCCTCCAAAGATATATGTTCGCCAAAGATTTCCACGCTGTCGCCGGGTTGGGCATCCGTGCCCGTAATATCTACCATGGCTTGGTCCATGCACACGTTACCTACGATAGGGCAACGCCTGCCACGCACCAATACCTCTCCGCCATAATTGGAGAAGCGACGGTCGAACCCGTCGGCATATCCGATAGGGATAACGCCAATCACGCGGTCTTCGGTCAGCGTAGTGTGTCTGCCATAGCCGATAGTCTCGCCTGCCGGTACGGTCTTGACGCTCAGCAGCGTCGTCTTCAGCGTGCATACCGTACGCATGGCATGACCCACAAACGAGATGCCGTAAAGCCCTATGCCCAAACGGCACATATCAAACTGATAATCGGCAAATCGCTCTATACCCGCGGTATTACATATATGCTTCAAGATTGGATATTTCAAAGCCTTTTTAACCGTCTCCGCACAATCGTCAAAATAGGCAATCTGCGAGCGTGTAAAATCATCAAACTGCGCTTCGTCGCTCCCTGCGAGGTGGGAGAACACAGACGCCACCCGCACGGCTTTCTGCCGTTGCAGACGCTCTATCAGGGCAGGCATATCTTCGCGATAGAAGCCTAAACGGTGCATACCCGAATCTATCTTGATATGAATCGGGAAATCCTCCAATCCCTTGGCTTCCGCAGCCGCAATCACAGTATCCAAAGCGCGGAACGAATAAACGTTAGGCTGCAGGTTATTCTCCAAGATAAGGTCGATAGCGGCATCTTCGGGATCCATAATGATAATCGGCAAAGTAATACCTGCACAGCGCAACTCTACCCCTTCATCTGCTACCGCCACAGCCAAATAATCCACATCGCCGGAGGCTTGTAGAGCCTTGCTGACTTCCACGCTACCGGCACCATACGCAAAAGCCTTCACCATGCAGGTCAGTTTCGTGGCGGGGCGAAGCAAGGAGCGGAAATAGCGCACATTATCAATCAAAGCGGTCAGATTCACGTCCATCACCGTCTCGTGCGTCTGTGCCAAGATACGTTTGGATATAGTATCCTCGTCGTACCCGAGTGCCCGCATCACGGCAGCACACGTGCGCACGTTCTGGTGGGAAGCGTCCTCGATGACGGTATCACAGTGGACAAACAGTTTCATCTTCTCTGCCCTTTTCTGCTCTAAAGAATCGAAGTTGGCATCATGTTCCGTACCGATATACGTTATCACACCTATCGTAGGGCGAATGATACGTTCCAGCCGTTCCATCTCGCCGGGTTCGGATATACCAGCCTCAAAGATTGCCAAAGGCGGTCGTCCCTGTGCAGGCGCGGACGAATCGGGCAATAGCCATACCGAAAGCGGAACGCCAATCTGCGAGTTGTAGGATTTGGGCGAACGGATAACCGTATATTCGTCTTTCAGCAATTGGCTCAGCCATTCCTTCACTACGGTTTTGCCGTTCGAACCTGTAATGCCAATGACGGTACCCGTAAACTTCGAACGTCTGTACGCAGCCAGCACCTGCAAAGCCGTCAGCGTATTGTCCACTACCAGAAACACCATTTCGGCAGCCTCGGCAGGTGCTTTCGCTTGCAGATAATCCCGTTGTTGGGGCGTAACCACAAAGGCACGAACACCCTCACGGAAGAGCGCAGGGATATACTTGGCGCCATCGTTCTTAGCCGTAGCCAGCGCAAAAAACAGAGTCTGCGCAGGGCTGTGCCCAAGTTGCCTTGAGTCCGTCAAGAGATAGACTATATCTATCTGCGGAACAAGCGTTTGCGGTCCGATGACGCGAGCCGCCAATACAGATTGAATCTCGTTGAGTTTCATTCTTTATCTTACTCTTATCTTCTGTCCGATTTGCAGGATAGTGGTTTCTTTTATTCGATTGAGCCGGCAGAGTGTAGATACTTTGGTGCGGTACTTGCGTGCTATGCCAGACAGGGTATCTCCTGATTTAACGCGGTGGTATTGAGCCTGTTGCAGAGCCTTTAGTTCTTGATGGTGGGAGAACGTTCCTGCCTTGGTCATCAGATAATCTTCCTCGCAACGGAGTTCGCCTTTTTCAAAATCAATCAAGGTCTCAGGGTTGATGGCATTCCCTAAATAGCGCACCTCAAAATGCAGGTGACTACCTGTGCTATGCCCTGTATTACCTCCTAATCCCAAAATCTCACCTGCAGCAATGCGGTCGTTCTCGTCGTATAGCGGACGCGAGAGGTGACCATATACCGTTTCCAAGCCGTTATCATGGCGAATCAGCACGTAATAGCCGTAACCATTAGGGTCCCAACCTACGATACGCACTTGTCCGTCCCAAGCCGCATGGATAGAGTCGCCTATCTGCACCTTCGTATCCGTTCCGTAGTGGAAACGATACTTGCGGTAGCCGAACTTGGACGTTACGTACCCCGTATGAGGCAGGTGGAAGCCTTTAAGGGAAATAGGGATACTATCTTGAATAGAATCTATTGGCGTTTGGTAAGGATTGACGCGCGTATTTACCCAAACGTGATGGTAGATGCTATCCGCAGGGTGTGAAGTAGATGTGTCGCCCAAAATCATCATCGGCATCAGGCGATAATAGCATGTATCGTGGTTGGTCACCACAACCATCTGTCGGGGCAAGGCTTCCGCATCTACGCCCACAAACAGGGTATCGTTGATGAAACGGGCCTGCACCCATTGGGGTATATCGCCTTCCTCGGCGTCAATATCGTCCAGCGAGTGGTATTCCGTGCCGTACGAGTCGTCCTCTGCGGGCGGAATCGTATCGCGTTGAGCCACAGCGGGTAATGTGGCAGCCAGCGCCACGCACATCAGTAGGGCTATACGTCTCATTCCGTCACCTCCTCTGTGCCCTGCGCTTCGGCAGGAACTTCTTCTACAACGACTTCCTCGGCAGGTACAGTTTCCTCCGCCGCAGCCTCACAAACAACCTCTTGGTGGAAGTATGGAAGCGGACTTGGCATATTACACCAATTGAGCAGATTGCCCAGCCACAAGCCTGCAACAAGCACGATGGCAGCAGCAATCGAGATCACCCATTTCTTCCATGTAGCCAGACCTTTCTTGACATCTAATTTCAGTATCGGGAATTGTACCATTTCTGTCAGGGTTGCGCCAAAGAGCACATTCACAATCGAATCAGCGTTGACAGCCCAACCATTGGCGTTGAGAAGCGGAGCCAGATTGCGCTTGCGCAACTTGATCCATGCCATAATCATTGCCGGACCGGAAATTACCAGCATGATTCCCACGATAGCCGCAATCAATTGCCACCAACTCATAGCGTTGATACCTTTTGCCAGACTGGTCAAGAACGAACCAATAAAGCCGATTGCCATGCCGATGGCAGCAAATATACCGGCGAACTTAGCAATATCGAATGCCGATTTCTTTTGTTCTGCCTGAGGGTCGGCTGCCGGCGGATTCTCCACTTTGGCTTGTACGTCAGCCGTCATATCGGCAAAAGCCTTGTCGTTTTTCTCGGCTGCCGACTTATTGATGAGTTCTGTTACCCAATTGGCGAACTTACGGTAAGGGCTCCAGAAGGCTTGGCGGATACTAATCGGGTTATCAATTATCTTCGTCACAACGGCATCATAGTCGTAGCCTTGGCGGTCGTAGAAGATTGCGTTTTTGCCTACGGTGAGGTTACGAATTTCGCCCATGGTCATAGCAGCCACGATGGTCATTTGCTTATTCAGCACTTTGCTTGTGCAGTCGCAATAGATAAGGAACATACCGCTTGCCCCTGCTTGCGCATTCTGTTTAGCCATATCGTTGACGCGAATACAGAGGTGGCAAGCCCGTTGGTCAATCACGAGCACACCTGCTTGGAAGATAGATTTGAGATGGTTTCCCTTCTCGTAAAAGTCTTCCAACGTGATGTAATTGCGGAGCAGCAAGCAGAAGTCACGGCAAAGAAGCAACAACTTGCGTAACGGTACAAACACCTCTTGCGCAGCGGTCAAGGCAGCAGCATCTGCCTCTTGAGCAGCCGTTTCGGCAGCCGTATTAGCCGCTACGATAGCCTCGTAATCGGCAATCTTAGCGCCCATATCGAGAAACTCGGTCTCTGCCATGCCGGGTTTGGCGGTATCTTCAGGAATGACAGCCAATCCCATTTTAGAGAGTTTCTCCAGTTTGAAGTACTCGGCATAGTCGGCTTTTTTCTCGTTGTATGCAGCCATTACGTCAGGTTCAAACGGAGCTTCTGCCACTTGCAGTTCGGGCTGTGTGGGTTCGATAGCCACAGCAGCGATAGCAGCATCTACATCTGCGAGTGTGATTATCTCTTTGTCGCCTGCTATTTGCTTAGCGATTTCAGCTATTGCCTCGTCTTGTATATCTGCGATAGCGAGTGAGTCTTGTCCTTTGAAGAGCACTTGTGGGTCACGCAATACGGAGCAAAGCCACTCGGCATTTTTGATTACTTCGTTGACGTGCAGTTGTCCGTCGCCGTCGGTATCCATAAGTTTCAGACTTTGTTCATCGATTTCGAGTCCGGTGGTAGGGCAAGAGAGTACCGTCCACATTTTCTGGTCTAATTCTCCGATGTGGCGAATATCCTCACCGCTTTGAATCTTTACGCGTGTTGCGCCGCCTACGTTGGCGAAAGTAAAATTGTATTTCATAGTAATAATCAATTAGCGGCTACAAAGGTACAACAAATTTTCCGAATATGCAAGCGGAAAGGAAATTTTTATTGTTGTTTGCTGTGCAATTGTTGGTTGCCAGAGGCAATTGTTGTCCTGCTATGCAGATTGTTGGTTGCCAAAGGCAAGTGTTGTCCTGCTATGCAGATTGTTGGTTGCCAAAGGCAAGTGATGGAAAGTGCAGAGAGGGTACGATGAGGGTACTATGAGGGTACGGTGAGAGTACGGTGAGAGTACGGTGAGAGTACTAAGCGGTACGGTAGTGCTACGGTGATTGGTTTAGAGTTGTATTCCGTAGTTGTTCTTTATGATTCCTTTATGATTCCTTTACTATTGCTTTATGATTCCTTTATGATATTAGACAGGTTGTTGAGAAGATATAATGTCTTTATAATAACCTGCAACTCTTTTTTCGCCGCAAATATACCACAAATCACCAATCACAAATAACAAATAAAATTCCCTTCCCTATTGCGTATATGAGAAAAAAGTAGTACCTTTGTGCGGATTTTATGTTCACATCAATTTTTCATACACTATGAAACAAAACAAACACATTCTTCTGTTCTTCATCTGCGCTACATGCTGCCTCTATAGCTGCAAGTCAGATGTCGATCTGAACAACATTGACGGAAAAGCCGAAATTGACTTCGGACTCGGACTACCCGTAGGTAACTTAAGTGCCACTTTGGGCGACTTCCTCGGAGGCGAACTGAGCAAAAACATCTTCGTAGACCAAGAAGAAAACAAAGGCGTTCTTACCTATCGCGATACTTTCTCTATTACACGCGATTTCCATAAGATTGACCTGACACGCTACCTCTCTAATGCCACAAAGGACTTCTCCATACGCAATGCTGTTTCTACTTCTCCCATCATAGGCAACGGCAAATCGGTACTGCTCGAGTTTCCCTTCACAATGAAACTGAACAACGTCAATAACGACCTCAGCGATGAGCGTATCGACAGCATTATCGTCACCAGCGCGGAGTTTATCAACAAATTCCGCACCAGTAATCTCTCTTCGGATTTCTTCGACTGGATAGAACGCATCGAATTAGGACTCGGAAAAGAATTCTATTGCAAAAGTGGTAATAAGAGAATCACACTCTATGACCGCATGCAACAAAGCGGACAATACGACTTCAATTCAATCTCCAAACAAGTGGACAACTTCTCCATTTGCCTAATGAAAGACCGCAATCAAATCGGCGAAGTGACCGACGAAGTGTCGTTCAAACTTTACCTGACCCTCAACGTACCTAACGGCAAAAGTCTGCCTATTCCGGATAATGCCTCTCTCAACTACGAGTTGAGCCTTAACTTCCTCACATACGACGCCATCTGGGGAATGTTCGCACCATCAAAAGATATGTACGACGAGGACGTGATGGTAATCAGCGAACAATGGCAGGGGTGGAACAAACTGCGTCAAGCCAAACTACCCTTTGCACAACCTAAAATTGATATGCAAGTCAGCACACAGATTGCCGGTCACCTCATCTTGGAAGGCGAATACCTCTATGCCGAATCGGACGAGACGGGGAAACGCGTCTATGCAACCTTCGACGAGGCGGATACACATAACTACACACATGTCGTGCCCGACCGGAACATACTTTCCCTCACCAGCATGACGGGCAGTTATATGGTGGATAATATCCTTTTCAACCATGAAACCGACAAGGGACGTATCGACAGAATGTTCGCCATACGCCCCGACAAAATCGGATATAAATTCGGCATCGACTTCTATAATCGCAAAGAATACCCGCAAGGACGCCTGACAAACAACACCAATGTCACTATTGATGCCATTACTACCCTACCTTTCATCTTCAATCAAGGAGTGGAGATTTCCTACTCGGATACGTTGATGAACATCGAAATCGATACCGCTTCGTTAGACGCAGAGCCAAGTACGCCAGAGATAATCGACACCCTCAAAGAGGCTAATATCAAACTGGTGTTAGTGGCACAAAACACTATCCCACTCGCAATCAGAGGGCATTTCCGTTTCCTCGATGCAGACGGCAACGAACTGACCATCACCGACGAGAAGGGAAACGCCGTGCCTCTGCAACTCACGGCAGACACGCTGCGCTTCGAAGCACCTACCTTCGGCAAAGTAGATGGCAAAACCGTGATTACCAAACCCGGCGAGAGCACCATCATCGTCAGCATTGACAAAAAGCGCTACGATGCTATCAAGCGACTCAGCAGTATCATCTTGGACGCTACGATTGACGACCAAGCAATCCAACAGGCACAAGCCAAGAACCCCGACCTCAGCATCTACCCGATTCAAGTGACCGAGGACAATACGCTGAAGATTCATATCGGTCTGGCTGCCGATATGGAAGGGGTTGTCGATTTTACACAAGTTATCAACAACGATTCAAAGGAGGACTAAGTTATGAAATACATACAGAAATTATTTGCAATCGCCCTCCTTACGGTAGTGGCAAATGCTAACGCACAACAAGTAAATACTCTCTATTTCCTCGAGAACGCGCCTATGCGCCACCTTGTTAACCCTGCGTTCCAACCTGTTTCCAACGGCTATGTCAACTTCACTCCTTTAGGCTATACCTCCCTGTGGGTAGGCAACAACTCGCTTACGGTAAGCGACCTCCTGTACGTAGATCTTACCACGGGCAAGACCATCACAGCACTTCACCCCAACGGCAACCGCCAAGCGCTAAGCGACGCTTTCCGCAGAAACACGCTGATTGGTAGCGACTTCACAACGAACCTCCTCGGTTTCGGTTTCCGATACAAAGAAGCAGGATATATCCATATCAATATCTTGCAACATGGCAACTTCGGAGTGACAACGCCTAACTCGCTCTATCGCTTCATTCTCAATGGCGGTATGAAGGGTGTGACGGACGATATCCACCAAGTCAGCCATATCGACCTCTCCAGTTTAGGTACTGCCAATAGCGTCTATACGGAGATTAGCGGAGGCTACTCGCACAAACTGAACGACCAATGGACTATCGGCGGTAAACTGAAATTCTTAATCGGCGAAGCCTACGTCGGTCTGCGCAGCAAAGACCTCGGCATTGACGCTTCGCTCGACCAATGGGACATTCACGGCAATAGCGAGATAGCCCTTGCTGCACCTATCAACCTTGACGCCCTGCCAGAACGCATTACCTACGAAGACTTCAGCGCTATCGACTTCAATAAACTTATCAATACCGAAGACCTGAGTTCACTCATCAAACCCAGCGGCTATGGTGCTGCTATCGACTTCGGTTTTACCTACAAGCCTATCGAGCAAGTGCAGATTACCGGTTCGCTCAACGACCTCGGTTTCATCTATTGGTCTAATTCACGCCGTTACGCTGCATCTATCGACTCTACGTTCACGGGACTGGGCAATTACGACTATAATAATTATGTCGTGGACGGCTCGTTCTCTCTGGATAGCCTGCTGAACGATGTCACAAGCAACTTGGCAAATATCACCAACGCGATTCACACCAATACGCCTAACAGCGGCTTTGCCCGCATGATCAATATGAACTTCAACGTAGGTGTTGACGCTAACTTCTGTAACAACCGCGTAGGAGTAGGCGTATTAAGCCGTACACGTCTGGTAGATAGTCGCCTCTATGAGGAACTGACCCTCGGAGCTGCATTCCGCCCTGTCAATTGGTTCAACTTAGCCGTTAGTTACTCGCTTCTCGAAAACGGCAAGTTCAGCAATATCGGCGCAGGACTGAGCTTCATGCCATACGACGGTATCAACTTGACGCTGGCTATGGACTATATCCCTACATCGTACGCTTCTGTCAACATCAACGAAACACCAAAGTATATCATTCCTTACAAAGCCAAAGGCGTCAACTTGGCATTTGGCTTCAGCGTAGTATGGGGGACCAACAAGAAGAAGGACAAAGTAGATACCAATAGCCAACTTGCGCCGGCACCTGCCGCTCAACCTACCGCACAAGCAACTACGGCTACCATCGTTGAGACCGCCAACACCCCTGCCGACAGGGACATCAACGATGTCAACGAACTCGACAACAACTCTGTTATCTAATTATTAACATATAAAATTTATTACAATCATGGGACGTGCTTTTGAATATCGTAAAGCTACAAAAATGAAACGCTGGGGTCACATGGCCCGTACATTCACCAAACTCGGAAAAGAAATCACTATCGCTGCCCGCGAAGGCGGAGCCGATCCTGATGGCAACCCACGCTTGCGTATGCTTATCCAGCAGTGCAAACGCGAAAACATGCCAAAGGATAATATCGACCGCGCCATCAAAAAAGCCACCGATAAATCGTCGGAGGGCTACAAGGAAATCAACTACGAAGGATATGGTCCTCACGGAGTAGCAATCTTCGTGGAAACCGCTACCGACAACCACATGCGTACCGTAGCCAATATCCGCAGTTATTTCACCAAACACGGCGGAACGCTCGGCACACAAGGCTGCCTGCAGTTCCTTTTCGACCGTAAAGCCTGCTTCACCATCACGATGAAGGACGGTATCGACTTGGACGAACTCGAACTCGAACTGATTGACTTCGGAGTAGAAGAACTCGGCGTGGACGAAGAGGAAAATACCATCGTCATCTATTCCGACTTCGAGCAATACAGCGGTATGCAGAAATATCTTGAGGAAAACGGCTTCGAGATTCAGTCGTGCGAGTTTGTGCGTATTCCTAACGATACCAAAGCTCTTACCGACGAACAACGCGAATCAGTACAGAAACTGATTGACAAAATCGAAGAGGACGAGGACGTTCAGAACGTCTTCACGAACATCGCTGACTAACGGTTATTGTTATCGCCGTCTATGCTAATCAGCGATTGTTTTCACCTTACAGATACTCAGGCGCAGCAGTTTGCTGCGCTTGAGGTCTTGTATCCTGAGTGGAACGGGAAGATTAACCTCATCTCGCGTAAGGACATTACTAACCTCATGGAGCACCATGTGCTTCATTCGCTCGCTATCGGCAAGTTCCTTTCTTTCGCCTCGGGCACTACCATCTTAGACGTAGGCACAGGAGGCGGTTTTCCGGGTATTCCGTTGGCAATCTTGTTTCCCGAATGCCGTTTCACGCTGATTGATGGTATTGGCAAGAAAGTGATGGTAGCCGCCGACATCGCCCGACGCATCGGGCTTACCAATGTGGAGTGCCTGCATGAACGTGCCGAGGAGGAGAAACGGCAGTTTGATTTCGTTGTCTCGCGTGCCGTTATGCCTATGCCTGATTTGGTCAAATTGGTGCGCAAAAACGTTCACCACAAGCATAAGAATGCTATTCCCAACGGACTGATAGTCCTCAAAGGAGGCGACCTCAATGCCGAGACAGCCCCCTTCCGTCAAACGGCAGAGGTGACAGAATTACCTACCCTTTCCCCTGCTTTCTCCTCCGATTGGTTTACCGAAAAGCGGATTATCTACCTGTCTTTGTAACGTAATACTATCACTTATGGAAATTAAGACATTCTACTTCAATCCCTACCGCGAGTGTACCTACGTGCTCTATCACGAGGGACACAAAGAAGCCGTTATCATCGATTGCGGTGCCTATAGCGAGCGCGAACAAGCACGGCTGAAAGAGTTTATCAGCACACAAGGTCTGCTGCCTGTAGCACACCTCATCACCCACGCCCACCCTGACCATATCTGCGGAGCGGACTTTATCGAACAGGAATATAACCTCAAACCGCAAATACAATTGCCGGAAGGCGCACTCAGTTTGCCTCAATTTCCAACACATATTGCCGTCATCGCTACCCCGGGACACAAGGAAGACTGCGTGTGCTTCTACCTTCCGCAGGAAAATATCCTCTTCAGCGGAGATACACTTTTCCAAGAATCTATCGGACGCACCGACCTGCCCGGAGGCGATATGCCTACGCTAATTCGCTCGCTTAAGAAATTAGCCGAACTGCCCGACGAAACAAAAGTGTACCCGGGACACGGATACACTACTACCATCGCACACGAAAAAGAATATAACCCCTACTTCTGATACTTTCCTACCATACGGATAGCAAGGAACACAAGCCAATCTGGTGTATGCTTGAGCAGAGGGGTACAGAGGTGATTGATTACACCCGGCATATCTGCTTTCTTGCCACGGAACATCTTACGCAAAGCACGTTTCACCAGTTTCTCCGGCGGGATAGATACCGTCAGCGCTACCGCCAACTTACGCAGATTAGGCGCCAAGCCAAACAACGCCGTATCTACTGCCCCCGGCGTCATCACGGTGATATTAACGCCTTGTGGCTTCAGTTCGTACCATAGCGACTTCGAGAAATTATAGATAAACGCTTTGGTGGCATTATAAGTCTGGATACCGGGCATTGCCATCCAAGCCGACATCGAGGACATATTCAGGATATAGCCCTTCTTACGGCTGCAACCTGCAATCTTCTCTTGCTGCTCTTCGGCAGTCAACTCGCGATGAATCATATCCTCGCCAAATAGACGGCACATCTTTGCTACCGTCGTCATGTGTAGATTAAGCATCAATTCGATACGCCGCATCGACGTCTCGCAATATGGATTGAAGAAGAACACACCCGCATCGTTGATAAGCACATCTACCTGCAGATTGTTGTCCAAACAGTATTGATGCAACTCCTCGGCTGCATCTTGCTTGCTCAAATCGGCATATTTGGCAAAGGTCTTGACACCATAGGTAGCAGCCAATTGGGCGGCTACTTCCTGCAGTTCCTTTTCTTGATTGCTAACTAACAGCAAATCGGTATGATAATCGCGTGCCAATTGCGTAGCATATTGCAAACCGATACCGGAACTGGCGCCCGTAACGAGAGAAAGCATAGGAGATTTTAGTTTAGAGTTTAGAGTTACTTTGCATTGGGATACCACATCTGCTCGTAGTGTTTAGCCTCCTTCTCAAGATATTTCGGCAGGTTCTCCACACATTCGTGGCATTTCATTTCTTTGGTGTACATGCGCGCAACGCAATAGTTGGAGCGTTTGCACGTAGAATGATAGTGCTCGTCCGCCTTCATCTTGTTGACAAAATCAGGGTCTTTTACCAAGACGTGCGCCATCTGAATGAGTTCAAAGCCTTCGTTCAGCACGGTCTCACAATTGTCACGCGACATCACGCCACCCACGTAGATAAGTGGCATCTTGAGGGCTTGGCGGAACTGTTTGGCAGTATCGAGGAAATAAAGTTCTTTGAAAGGAACGGTAGGAATCATAATGTGCCCCACGCAACGCAAAGCGAGGCGAAGCCAGCCAAACGTCCAAGGGTTCATGTAGTGAGCCAACGCTTTGATAGGCATTGCACCACCCATAACCGTAAACGGAGCCTTGCTGACGAAACCTGCAGTCAGCACCAAAGCGTGTACACCGTGACGCTCAATCGTCTGTGCCACTTTCAGGCAGTCCTCCACTTTCAGACCTGCCTTGAAACCATCGTACATATTGGTTTTTACCACTACAGCCATATCATTGGCTGCATGACGCATTACCTCGTCCAAAACCTCCTCCATGAAACGCATTCTGTTCTCAAGACTACCTCCGTACTCATCGTGACGATGGTTGGTATATGGCGAAAGGAACTGCGAAATGAGATATCCATGACCGGCATGAATCTCCACGCAATCAAAGCCGCACTCACGGCAGAAATCTACAGCATGGCCGAAGTCTTTCGCCAATTGCTTAATCTCTTCCTTCTTCAGTCCGCGATGGAGCGTAGGCGAATAGAGGTTGAAACCCGTGCTTGCCCCGACAGGCAGGCATTTGCAGGTATAGAAGTGGGTCATATTGCCGCAGTGTCCTAATTGGATACTGGCTTTTGCACCATTGGCATGAATGCCGTCGGTAAGACGTTTGAGGTCTTCTTTTATCTCGTCGTGGATATACAGTTGCCCATCGAACGAAACGCCCGAGCGATTGACCGAGCAATAGGCTACAGTAGTCATCGCTACGCCACCTTTAGCCACGCTGGTATGATAGTTATAAAGGTCTTCAGAAGGCTTATTGCCATAAGCCATATTCTCAAAAGCCGCAGAACGGATAGTGCGGTTCTTCAATGTAATAGGTCCAAGTTGGAACTCTGTAAATAATTTGCTTTCCATATTAAATAAAAATGTATAGCACCTGCGACGGCAGATGCTATAGGGATTGAATTATCAATAGACAAACGGAATAATACGCTTCAGGCGTTTGCGGTCAAACTCCTCCGGAAACTCCTGTTCATACTTGTGATAGATAGAGTTGGCACGCGGAACGAGGTTGCAGCATGTAAACCAGCAGAAGAGTGCTCCGGCAGCCGACCAAGTAAGTATAGCGAAGCCTAACCATTCCGTAATCTCACCAAAATAATTAGCGCTGGTAACAAAGCGATACAAGCCTTTTTTAGGCAGATAGTGGCTGGTATCCCCCGGCTGACGCAAGTGACGAATCACATGATCGGAGTGCATATTGATTATCCAGCCTGCAGCGAATATACAAACGCCTAAAATAAAACGCCAATCGCCCACCCAAGCCTTGGCGTATGGAGCATATTCCGGAGCCAAATGGAAAAGCCAATAACCTTGTACATAGCCGTTTATCAAGTTCCAAATCACCGATAAGAACATGATTATCACGGGCATCTTGGAATTGCCTTTTAACAGGAATGGGAAGATAAACGAGCGTTGGAAATAGTGGAATTCAAATATCAGCAGAAAAGCCAAATATGGCATGGTGCGTGTCTCTTTGTAAGGCGATACCGCCCACAGGTAAAGAACCACAATAAACACAGGTGCTTCCATCAAGAACCAACCTACTTTGTTATTGATAGCAGGTCCCCATTTCTCGGTTCTCATCTTGCCGTACCCCGCATCAACAAAGTAAAGCGACACAAAGACGACCAGCCCGACAAGAGCCATCACAAATAAGAAATTATTGAAAAAGACCAATGAATATAAGTGTTCCATAATCAATTCTTTTCAAAACATTCTGCAAAGGTAATGCTTTTTTCTGATATATGCAAGAAAAAAGCGCTTTCGAGCGCTTTTTTCTATCTCTATCGAATCAACCAATAGTCACAACATAGGTGCTAATTAAATCTTCTTACAAAGGATTGCGGAGTACGCCTAAAAGCATTCTTCATCCCTAAAACGGTATCATTTAATTGTGTGATGGAATATTCCACAGGCATAACAAACCCGATGGTCGAGTTGTAAATCAGCAAGATCTTATCTTTTTTTACCCGCCATCGGAACCAGCCATTGCCATGTTCATCTAAGTCTTCTTCAAGGACTCCATCTTGCTCGTTCCATTCTTTTCCCCAATAAAAGCCGTCTCCTGCATCTTCGAGCATAAACATAGTATAAGCCAACGTTTTATCATAATCCGCCCACTTGCCATAGATAGCAATCTCTTGCTCCGTAAATGAAGCAATACTGTTCGTATTGAGGGAATCGCCTGCTACATGATGCATGATTACAGACTCCGATTGATACGATTTATATAGCGAACGGAAATAAAGCCACCAGCCGAAGCCTACTATTATCAGCATGATAAGCAAGGCGCTAACACCGTAAAGAAATGCTTTTTTCATATTATTTCAACACTATTACTTTGGCGGTTTTATTATTCATATTCGGCATCGTACGACCGACACACGCACCGATAAACGTAGGGTCACATACCACGTATTTTTTGTTATTGAAAGTGAGGTAATCGCCCTTCACATCGTCCTTAAACTGAACGGCAGTAGCCAAGTGACCCGGATAGTATAGCAGCACCACATCATCACCTACGATATCGCGCACAAGGCGGGAGAACAAGATAGACCTGTCCTCGCAATCGCAATAGGGATAATACAATGTTTCTGTAGCAAAGAACGCACGATCACCGCCCCAAATCTCATCATCATATCCATATTCAAATGCGGTTTGCACCCAGTTCAATATCTTATTGACGGCATCGCGTTCGGATAATCCGTTTATCGAAGCTTTAATAGCCGGATACAGCATATCTTTGGTTGACTTTTCCAAAGGTGTATTCGCATACGTAGCCCACGTGGTCATCACATCGCCATTCACATACGAGCGGGGATAATGGTTGTAGAAATCCACCAAGTTCTTATTAACCGCCACATCGGCATTCAATCCCATTTTCGAACTCAAATGACGGGAATCCGACTTCTTCTGTGCCAGTTTTGGGGTAGATGCCATCTGTAACGAAACCGTTTTCTCTTTCTCGTAAAGCGACGGGCAGACTTGCACTTGGTCCGGATTACCATCAACGATAAAGAATTTCTTTCCGTCTAATGTGAGGGTAAAGTGATTAAATACATTGTAATTACTTGCCACCAAGAGGTATAGTTTGTTTTCGCATTTAGCCAAGCGCACGCGATAGCCCGATTGGGTCAGCAAGAAACTCTGCACAAAGACGGCTTCGTTGGTCTTGCCATAATGTTTCTCCAAGGATTTTTGCAAATACTGGATATATCCCCAATCGCCCAAGCGGTACTGTTTACGTGCCTCTAATGCGCTACTAATCAGCGCATCATATTTCTTATCGGACAATTGGTTCCATGCTTTGGCAAGTTGTTTTTCCTTTAGTCCTTCCAAGCGGAAGCCGTCGGTTTCGGGATATTGCAAAGCGATATTCGTGCCATAAAACGCTACCGTTTCCGTCTTCACAGGCTCTTCTTTAGGCACTACTACTGGAGCAATCGGTTCAGGTGCAGGTGCTGGTTGTAATATCACTACAGGTTCCGTCTGCACAGGTATCTCCTTGGGCTTCGGCTGAGGCGCAGGAGCTGGCTGAGGTTGAGGTGCAGGTGTAGGCTCTGGCTCTGGTTGTGGTTCTGGCTGAGGTTGTGGTTGAGGTGCGGGCTCTGGGTCTGTACATATCACGGGCTCTACCTTAGGAACTATAGGTTCTGGCACAGCAGGTTGTGTCTTTACCGTCTGCCATGGGTTCTCCATCATACGGGCATATTCTTCGTTCACACGCTTGCGGAACGCATCAAACTCAGCCTGCTTATCTTCCTTGAACTGGTTGAATGTCGCATTTTGTTTCTGTTTGAATTTGTCAAACGTATCCTGATACGATTGCGCCATTACGCAACAACTACAAATGGTAGTCAATAAAAAGAAAAGTATTTGTTTCATATAAAAAATATATTTTGTGACAATTATTTGTATTTTGCTCATTTTCTAATAAACAACGGATTGATAGTGTTTTCGTTATATCTTATTTCCTTACTACATATTCACGCCACACATCCACCACCCAATTCCAGGCATTGACGAGTTCCGTAGAGAACGCCTCCCATAAGAAAACATTTGCCTTTCCGATACCCATACGGATACTAAGCAGAATAACGGTGACATTGAAAATCCAAAAAGTCACAATAAAAAGGTAGGACTTGAAATACCCCCGTCTATAAATATCGGATTGATAATTCCCTATTTGTGAAGCGAAACAGAAGATATGGAACATCAACGTATATCCTATCAATATATCAAACCACATAAACGCGGTAGCATCTTTTGCCAATAAACGCAAAAAAATGAATACATACGTAAATATCGGAAAACAATATGGCGAAAGTCCAATAAACATATCGCCAAACCGCCCGTCATAATATTCCACTTCACCAGTTCCGCCATCGTTAACGTGAAAAGAGGCCATTCGTCGGAAGAAAAGAAGACCAAAAACGGTATGTGTCAATTCATGCGAAAATGTCCGAAGGAACTCAAGATTTCTATTTACGAAAGGCAACAGGTGCAATATCAGATAAAACGACATACCTGCTCCAAGCCATTGATAGACAGCCCAATGTCCTGTCATCCACAGCATAGCATTCCAGCATTGTAGGCAGGATAATACCAATAGCGCAATAACCAACGGATAGTGCAAAATAGTTAGGATGATTCGTATCATTTAGACGTAGTAAAAGGTTAATGTATCACTTTTAGAATAACCCACATCTTCTACACAAAGATGAAAGTTATCCGATGTTTATATTCCATATTTATAAAATTTCGCGCAAAGATACTGCTTTTAGAGGAATTATGCAAATCTTTTTACTATTTTCTTCTAAAACATACGAGTCGAGGGGCGGTCGAGGGTCATTCGACACTCTCTCGACACTCTCCAACCTTGGCTTTTTCTGTCTCTTAATTCTTAATTCATAATTCTTAATTTTTCTCCCCCGATTAGGTTAGGATAAATATCCAATGTATATACTAAGGAAGAAGAACAAGACGGAAACCAAGACTATAGTCGCGATCGGAAGGCGTGTTGAAATCACGAAACGACACACGACAATACCTCGCAAGGTCATTCCATCTTCCCCCCCGAAATACGCGGTTCGACCCACTGGAAGGACCTGCAGGATTCGTCTGTGAACTACGGCTGTAATCGCCATACCTATCCTGACACCACTCCCATACATTTCCGCTCATATCATATAGTCCTAACTCATTGGGAGACTTTGTACCTACTACATGCGTGCTGCTACCGCTATTGTTCGTGTACCATGCTACAGAACTTATACTATTGCTACCTGCATACTTATACCCCTGACTCTTCTTGCCTCCACGAGCCGCATATTCCCACTGTGCTTCGGTGGGTAATGCAAAGCGCTTTCCACCTAATTGAGAAGACAACAAATTATTTAACTTGCTGATAAACGATTGACAATCGTTCCAACTAACACTTTCTACAGGTTTCGTACTACCTTTGAAAGAACTCGGATTATTGCCCATGACTGCTTGCCATAAAGCCTGCGTTACTTCATACTTACCGATAGAGTAATCCGACAACGTTACCGAATGAGTAGGTTTCTCGTCACTGTCTGCATCGCTGCCTTGCTCACTTGTGGCACCCATAGTGAACGTGCCACCTTCTACAAATACCATCTCAAACGACACGCCGTTTACCGTAAAAGTTTCATTTCCACCACTTGATGTTGCCGTAACAGTTGGCTTCGATTGAGCCGTTAATGCTCCTCCCACAACCGCCATCTGCCCTTCCGAAATGGTCTGGGTGGTAGATAAGTTCTCGTAGCCACTCATTTTTACTTCAACTTTATGCGAACCGATGATAACTTCCGAAAATAGTTTCGGGGTTTTGCCTACGTTCTTACCATCCAAATAAATATCTGCCATAAAGGGTTGTGTCTCCACACGCAAACTACCATAGATAGGAGTGGGAGCAGGAAGTGTGATGGTTCGGTTAGCATCGTTCTCACTTATCGTTTGTTGCACCATGCCATCGACATGACCTTGCAAACGAGTTTCGATTCGATACGGACCGTACCCCAAATTACCTGTCCATTGACCGGCACCTTTCTTTGCACCATTCACCCATATCTCGGCATTATTCTCCACACGCAAGGTAACACTACAGAAACGTGGTTTAAGTTGAACCGTCAGCGATTGCGTGTTTTCTGGGTCATTCACGACTACTTTTCCTTCCGCAGAAGCATAGTCGGGAGCAGACACACGATAACTATGTTCCCCAAAATCCAACAAATTACCTGCTACACCATTATTGGTCGTCCATAAGTTGCCATCTACCTCAACAATAGCATTGGACGGCGTGACGTTGATGAGTAGATACTGACTGGTTATTTTGGACTTTTGCGGACCATAGACTATCTGTTCCGGCTCATAATGAACCTGACAAGTATATACCACATTCGAGCGTAAACGAACACCACTCGCTAAGAGTTGCTTGACACACCCTTCCCCACAATCTATATAAATATTTTTGACAGTATTCTCTACCAAAAACCATATTTCATTCGGTTTCTCTAGATACTGATCAACCACTTTTTTTTGTGTTCCCAAGTCCAGTTGAATCATTTCCTTTGCTGTCCTTACTTCTGAAGCACTACCATCCAAATGCATCACAATCAGCGCAAAGGGAAACGGTATATCCTTTTCTGGCATCTCGTACTTGCCAAATTGATTCTTATACTGCACCAACACAGAAGAATTTTGTATTTCTTCTAATGGCTTCAACACTTCTAATGATTGGCTTATTGCCCATTGAGCCAACAAAAGCAATAACGACAGACTTAAAACTCGATGTTTCATCATGTTGTTGTATTTTATGTTTCAATATCTACATTCTAATTAGTTAAGGAGAAGAACGAGGCGGAAGCCAAGGCTGTTAGAATGGTTGGCAGGTTTCGTGTAACTGCGAAACGACACGCGACATACCCATGAACTGCCATCCCAACTACCACCCCGAGTAACGCGGTTTTCTCCGATAGAAGGACCTGTAGGATCTGTCTTAGAACTACCAGTATAACTGCCATACCAGTCCTGACACCATTCCCGTACATTGCCAATCATATCGTGCAACCCTAACTCATTCGGCGACTTCGTTCCGACTGGGTGAGTCGAACTGCTTCCATTGCCATCGTACCATGCTACTGCACTAAGGCTATTGCCCCCTGCATACATATATCCCTGACTCTTTTTGCCACCTCGTGCTGCATATTCCCATTGCGCCTCCGTTGGCAACGCAAAACGCCTTCCGCCCAACTGCGAAGACAACAGACTATTCAACTTGCTGATAAACGTTTGACAATCGTCCCAAGATACTTTTTCTACTGGTTTCGTACTCCCCTTATAGTAACTTGGATTATTACCCATGACTGCTTCCCATAGTGCTTGCGTCACCTCACACTTGCCGATAGAGTAATCCGACAACGTGACCGAATGAGTCGGTTTTGCCCAATCGGAGGCATCGCTACCTTGCTCCACCGTTGCTCCCATCGTGAACGTTCCGCCTTCCACTTTTACCATCTCAAAAGTCACATCTTGCACGGTAAACATCTCATTTCCACCGACTACGGAAGTCCGATTTCCACTATACGACACAGTTGATTTCGTTTTTTCGGTCAATACCCCGCCCACTACAGAGGTCTGTCCCTCGGTAATAGTCTGGGTGGTGGATAATACATTATAACCATCCATCTTCACTTCGACAACATGTGAACCTATAATCACTTCAGATAACATGATAGGGGTCTTACCTACATTCTTACCATCTAAATAGACATCAGCCATCAAAGGTTGTGTCTCTACGCGCAGACTACCATAGATAGGAGTTGGAGCTGGGAGTGTGATGATTCGGTTAGCATCGTTCTCACTTATCGTTTGTTGCACCATGCCATCTACATGCCCCATTAGACGTGTCTCCATACGATAAAGACCATACCCTAACGTTCCAGTCCACTTCCCCACACCTTTCTTAGTACCATTTACCCATATCTCGGCATTATTCTCCACTTGCAAGGTAACACTCGCAAAACGTGGTTGGAGCTGAACCGCCAGCGATTGAGTATGCTCTGGGTCGTTTATCAACACTTTACCTTCTGCACTCGCGTAGTCTGGAGCCGACACACGATAACGATGTTCGCCAAAGGCTAATAGATTACTCGCCACACCATTACTGGTCGTCCATAAGTTGCCATCCACCTCGACAATAGCATTGGACGGCGTGACGTTGATGAGTAGATACTGGCTGGTTATTTTCGTTTTTTGCGGTACAGATACCATCTGTTCTGGTTCGTAATGCACTTTACACGTATAAACCACATTCGGGCGCAGACGAACACCACTCACTAAAAGTTTCCTTTCACACCCCTCTCCACAATCAATATAGATGTTCTTGACGGTATTCTCTACTAAGAACCATATTTCATTCGGGTTCTCTCGATATTGATCAACCACCATTTTCTGCGTACCCAAATATAGTTGAATCCGTTCCTTTGCGGTCGTTACGTCCGAGGCATTCCCGTCCAGATGCATCACAATCAGCGCAAACGGAAATGGCACATCTTTATCTGGCATCTCGTACTTGCCAAATTGATTCTTATACTGTACCAATACCGAGGAATTCTCTATCATCTGCAAAGGTTGCACCACTTCTAATGATTGAGCCAATAACCATGTAGCACAACACACTAAAGTAATAAATAAAGTTATTATTTTTTTCATTATAGATTATTTTATTTCTACTATACCATCATAAATCTTATTATAGTGCAGAGGTCCATCAAATAAAATTTGTTGTGGACACCCATCTCCACAATCTAAATACACATGCCTTACACCTACAGGAATAAGGAATAAAATCTGGTTGGAATAATTTGTTACCATCGCTTGAGTTGCATACATCTGCCCTAGATAGAGTCGTAATGTTTGTTTGGCAATACGTATCGTATTAGGGTCGCCAATCAAGCGTACACGAAACAA
>JAKSNN010000040.1 GCA_024399755.1 Paludibacteraceae bacterium
GTATAATCCGGAGGCAATGGGTAACGCTTGGTTCGTTCGGAATATTCAGTGGGTGGATAATCCGAATGAGGAGATCAAGGCGATAGGAGATGCCGACTTGAAAAACATTGCCGTGGTCGATACGTGTTGGATGAGTCGGATTAAGCAGCAGTCATTTAGCAACACGGACGCATCTGTCAGCTTGGTGGATTATCATCCGAGTCGTTTAATCTATCAGACGAATAATGCTGCGAACGGCTTATTGGTCTGCTCGGAGGTCTATTATAAGACATGGAAAGCCTATATCGATGGCACTGAAGTACCGTTGATACGAGCCAATTACATCTTGCGTGGTCTCGAAGTACCGGCAGGGAAGCATCAAGTAGAGCTACGATGTGTGGACGAACTATATGACAAATCGCATACATGGTCCCTTATCGCCTCTACATTAGTTGTGGTGATTATACTGGGTTTGATAACTTTGGCTTTTTTCATGAAACGTCGTAAACAAGACTTGCAGGCATGATTTCTATTATCACTATCACCTACAATGCTGAGCGTTGGATTGAGGCCACTATGCTTAGCGTGTTGTCTCAGACTTGTCGGGACTATGAATACATTATCGTAGATGGAGCGTCAACAGATGGCACCATAGCCATCGTGCAACAAATGGAATCTCTATTTGAGGGGCGCATGCGCTACATATCTGAGCCTGATAACGGTCTTTATTATGCTATGAACAAAGGTCTGCGACTTGCTCAAGGCGACTTTGTGTGGTTTATAAATGCTGGAGACCAAATCTACCTCCCCACAACATTACAATATATAACAGACCAGATAACCCTAACTACAGATATTATCTATGGTAAGGCTTCTATCATCAATGCCAAAGGAACACATGTCTCGGAACATCACAAAAAAACGCCAACACGCCTTACCAAATGGAGTCTATTAAACGGTTTGGTGGTGAGTCACCAAGCAATCGTAGTAAAACGTGCTATTGCTCCCGAATACGACACATCATTGCGCATTGTGGCAGACTACGACTGGGTGATACGCTGCGTATGTGCTTCCCAATATAATGCATACATCGACCAATACGTATGCAAATTTCTGATAGGAGGTATCAGCAATCAACAAAGAAAACGCTCTTGGAAAGAACGTTTTCTAGTTATGCGACATCATTACGGATTGGTGCTAACACTACTAGCACATCTATGGATTACCATCCAATATCCTTTTTCTATCAAGTATTAACTCTTACTTACCAAATAATAACCTGCCGTAATATAGAAATCACGCAGATAAGGAATAGAACGGAAAATCGGCAACGCTTTGCGGGGACGCAAATGGAACTTAATTTCATAATTGGGATTAATGAAATACAATTCCTTTTCCAATGTGTTGTACCCCTCTTCACGTAAAATACGCTCAAAACGTTCTATGGTGATGCCTGTCTCTTTAATCTCGACCAGAGCATCTACTGAGGTTTCTCCACACGCTTGCAGTAATGCCTTGTACCAAGCCATTGGCAATAAGTGGAAATAAGGCACTTTGCTCAATTTGCTTTTGCAAATCTGCTGATGACCGCCAAAGGGCATCAGCCATGGCGGAAAGGCAAAGAACACCACGCCGTGAGGTTTTAAGAATTGAGGCAAAATACGCATAAAACGTTCCTGATCATGTATATGCTCTATCACATCGCGTAGCATAATCACATCGTATTGATGTTCCATCGGATCTATATCATAGATATCCGAATCTATCAAGCGCAATCGATCGACATGAGGATGATCTGCAAAAAAGTCTTTTGCCCGTTGGATTTGTTCGCTATTCAGGTCTATGCCCGTACAATGGCAGCCTTTATCTAAGAAAGGTTTTAGATTACCACCCTCTCCACAACCTATTTCCAACACGTGGCAATCGGGAGTAACAGTTTTTTTCCGTTCAATAAAAGGAGTCACATACTTGTCTGTAGTATATGCCTGCTCGTTGAAATAGAGCAATCTGTTTTTGTGTCTCTCTTGCATAGATATTTTGTATTATATACTGGTCCTTAAATCAACTAATTGTTGTCTCAATTTTAATAAAATTTCCGTAGCACGTTGGCGGGAGTCGGAATGCTTGGCGTCCGATTGTAATTCTGTGCGGATAGCCTCTATACGCGTGATTTTCAGTTCATCACGGATAAACTTGATGCGCTTGATGAGCGCCACATCTTCCTTCGTGTAATAGCGGTTGCCATGTCCGTCTTTGCGCGGAGAAAGTTGTTCAAACTGCTCCTCCCAAAAACGCAAAGTAGCCGCCGACAAACCTGTCTCGGCACGCACTTCGCTCATTGAGAAATATATTTTTTCCGTTGCCATGACTTATTTGTGCAGTTTAAGTACTTGCCCGACACGAATGAAATCAGACTTAAGCCCGTTCCATTGTTTTAATTGCTTGACGCTGCAATGACATTTATTAGCAATACCTCCTAACGTATCGCCACTTTTTACTTTGTACGTTCCGCCATACGTGCCACCGGCACTTGTCTTCTGTGCCATATCAATCTCAGCACGGCGGTTGTTAATCAGCGAGTCGGCTTTGAAATTAAGAATGCTATCTTGCAGCATCAAGTAATCGCCAACCCGTTCCTCCGGCAAGCAAAGGGCGTATGACTTGCCTCCGGGGAGAATGTCACGGGTATATTGCGGGTTCAAACGACGTAATTCCTGCAAGTCGATATTCATCACTTCGCTAACTTGTAGGAGGTGCTGGCGTTTGTCGGTAAAGATGGTGTCGGTTTGCATCGTCATTTCAATCGCTTCCGGGCAAATGCCGTGCAAGTCGGCGTAGGTCATCGCATACGAGGCAGCAATGAAAATCGGAACATAACTGCGTGTTTCCTTTGGCAGATAGGGGTAGATAGACCAGAAATCGCGTTTGCCACCCGCCCGTGAAATGGCTTTTCGAATTGTACCTTGACCGCAGTTGTAAGCAGCTAAGGCTAAGTTCCAGTCATCGAACATATCGTATAGGTGGCAGAGATACCTGCAAGCCGCTTCCGTCGATTTGATAGGGTCGAAACGCTCGTCTATCAGCGAATTGATTTCCAACCCATAGATGCGTCCTGTGGAAGGCATAAACTGCCATAGTCCTCCTGCTCCAGCACGCGATTTGGCGGTAGGGTTAAGTGCCGATTCGATTACCGCAAGATAACTCAGTTCAAAAGGCAATCCATTGCGTTGAAGTATATCCGCAAAAATGGGGAAATAGTATTCCGCCTTACGTTGCATAGCGGCTAACTGCTTGGGGCGGTTGCGAATATATCGCTGGATAAATGCCTTAATCACAGAATGATATGGCGTTTCTAATACGAAAGGAAGGGCTTGCAAACGTTCCTTATAGACGGAGTCCGGCAAGTCAGGAATAGCAGTGTCTCCTTCGCATAAAGTGGTATCGACATTCTTGATGTTCTCATCAAAGAATAACGTATCGGCAACAATTGTGTCAGTAACCATCGTGTCTACGATGAGCGTGTCCGGCTTTTGTGTGCAGGCAAGACTATCATTAGACAGCGTTTGGGCAAATAGGTGTGCGCTGAAGGCACATGCGATAATGAAAATAAAGTGTTTCACTTAAAATTGTATGGCTAATTTGAGTTCCGCAGAACTCTGGTTATGTAAATCTTGATAAATCTGTGGCTCTAACGAGAGGCTGAGGTCCGGCGAGACGTCAAAGTCGAATAATTGGGCATCTACATACGCATCAATAAGCGTTAGTGCGTACAAAACTACGGCAGCAACAATACTGATGTCACGATAGCGGCGATAGGTGTTTTGTTGGCTTTTCAGCGTGGACGTGTAGTTGGAACGTCCTCCCATACGATTGATATCGTAGCCTTCGGGCAAAATAGCATTATACGAGCGATTGGGGTCGTCGGAAAGTTCTTCATCCAGACAAATGTCCTTGTATGCCTGTTTGTAGTCAACATATTTGCCGTTATTCCAAATAATAGCATAGGCGCACCCCATAAATCCGCCATAGACGATAGGCAATTTCCAATAACTCTGGTTATAAATCTGTCCCAAACCCGGAACTAAAGCCCCCAACCAAACTGCTCGCAACGCATCGGGCTTTTTCTGCAAGTTGATGTAGTAGCGGTAGTCCGCTTTTGCCATCGAATCCGTGCTGATTGCAATCGTGTCAACCCTTGAGAGAGTCTCGAGAGAGTCTTGAGTGAGTGCCTTGCCAAAAATAGGCAAGCAAAGGAGCAATATGGTAATCCAATGTCTCAAAGGATGTGCTGCATAATGGTGTTCAGTTCGTCTTCGCTGTCGAAGTAGATGCAGAGTTTGCCGTCTGCTACTTTGACTTTCTTGCCAAGACGCTTGCTGATGATTTGCTGCTGGTCGGGGTAGGTGTGTGAGACTTTTTCCGTTGTGTCCTTTTTCTCTCGTTTCTTGTTTGCGCTGACCAGTTCTTCCACACGTCTTACAGATAACCCATCGCTAAGGATTTGCTTGTAGATGTCCAGTTGCTGCTCTGTCGATTGGCTACCTAAAATAGCACGGGCATGCCCCATATCAATCTTTTTCTCCTTGATACCCATTTGTATCTCAGCAGGCAATTTGAGCAGGCGTAAGTAGTTGGCAATCGTTGCACGTTTCTTGCCTACACGCTCCGACATGCGTTCTTGCGTCAGTTGGTAGTCGTCCATCAGGCGTTGGTAAGCCAGTGCAATTTCGATAGCGTCCAAGTCTTCACGTTGGATATTCTCGATAAGTGCCATTTCCATAACTTGCTCGTCCTCTGCCGTGCGCACATAAGCGGGAATCGTGTTGAGTCCTGCAATCTTGGCAGCACGATAGCGGCGTTCACCTGCGATAATCAAATATGTGTCATCGTTGTTTGCACGCAGGGTGATAGGCGAGATAACGCCATGCTCCCGGATAGAATCCGCTAACTCGTTAAGTGCTTCTTCATCGAAGGTATGACGAGGCTGGTCAGGGTTGGCAACAATGCGCGACAGTTCTACTTCGCTGATGCTGCTACTTCCGCCAGTATCTACGTGCGTTGTATCAATTAGGGCGTCTAATCCGCGTCCCAGTCCGGTAAGTTTTTTCATCGTTTAATCAGTTCTTTTGCAAGGTTAGTATAATTTTTAGCGCCTTTGCTTGACGGGTCGTACTCCAAGACAGACATACCGTGACTTGGTGCCTCGCTCAAGCGTACATTACGATAGATAACCGTGTTGAAAACCAGTTCTCCGAAGTGACGTTTTACCTCTTCATACACTTGGTTGCTCAGGCGGAGACGGTTGTCGTACATGGTTAAAAGGAAGCCTTCTATCTTTAGCGCAGGGTTAAGTTTAGATTTGATAATCTTGATGGTATTCAGCAGTTTAGCGATACCTTCCAAAGCGAAGAACTCGCATTGTACAGGGATAATCACGCTGTCGCTTGCCGTCAAGGCATTCACAGTAATCAGTCCCAACGATGGTGAGCAGTCGATAAGAATGTAGTCGTAATCGGAGCGCAACTGATTGAGAATCGTTTTCATCAGGTTCTCACGATTCGGGAGGTTCAGCATCTCTATTTCTGCGCCAACGAGGTCGATATGGCTTGGAATGATACTAAGGTTGTCAATGCTTGTGGCAAAGATGGCAATATGCGGGTCAATGCCGTTGACAAGGCACTCGTAGATAGTGCTGTTCAGGTTTTTAATCTCTATGCCTAATCCGGAAGAGGCGTTGGCTTGCGGGTCAGCATCTACCAGCAGGACACGCTTACCTTCTTTGGCAAGGGCGGCTGCAAGGTTAATGGCTGTGGTGGTTTTTCCGACGCCTCCTTTTTGGTTGGCTAATGCAATTATTTTACTCATATACGGTAGATTTATTCGTTATTCAATTTGTTAAAAATACGTTGTGTGATAGTTGTAGCGGCAATTCGTTGGCACGCGAAGTTGCCAAAGCGGCAGAAACTCGTTCCGTGAATAGAGCAAGGTCGGCATGCCAATTCGGGAATCTGAATGATGTCGTCAGGGCTTTGCTTCCAACCGGTAAAGCCCATATAAGGGTGAGTTGCACACCAGATACTCAATGTCTGCAGTCCGACTAACGAGCATAGATGCTGGTTGGCAGAGTCTTGACACACCATTATATCTAACGTGCGCATGAGTTCTAATTCTTGCTCCAAAGGCAATTGCCCTGCAACACACGTCACTTTCGGAAATAGACTGCACCATTGACGCAACATCTCGCTCTCTATCTGCCCTGCTCCGAAAAGGAAGACCTGTGTATCAGGCGTTTCGGATAGCGTGCCGATAACCTGTTTGGTGACACGATACGGCAAGATGTTCGACCTCGATTTAGCGAAGGGAGCAACACCTATCCAATGTCCTTGTTTCTCTCCAAAGCGTGATTGTACGGCTTGTCTTGCCTGCTCATCTACCGGAATAGAATCAAACTGCGTGTCTGACTCTAATCCTGCTTTGCGGAAGGTGTTGGCATAGCGCGTAAATTCGTCAACGAGAGGTCGTGCATGCTTGGCTCCGTGTAAAGTAAGGAGACGCTTTTCCCATCGCCCGTAGTCAATAGTATAGGCTTTGACACCATCAAAGCGGAATAGCAGACGCAGAAAGCGTGTGCGCGTATTGTCCTGCAAATCAATGATAGCATCGATGCTATATTCTTTCAACTCCTGATAGAGCGTGATTAGGCTACGCAGGAAGTAGGATTGGAAATGAGCCTGATGGAAAATCACGTTATCCAGCCCCGTGAACGCTGCCGACATATCTTTTTTGCCAACAACAACGAACGTGTCTTCCGGGTAGCGTTTGCTAACCGAAGAAATGACAGGAACGGTCATTGCGATATTCCCGATACTCGTTAATCGTAGGACAAGATATGTCATAGTTTTTCTTTTGTAGTTCGTTGTTTGTTTGGCTTGATTTCCCACATCCACGCGAGGTTCAGACTTAGCGTCATAGCGTTTGCGTTATTGAAATAATCGGCAGTACGTGAAGCAAAAATAGTCCCCAAACTATAGCCAAAACGCGCTTCTAATTGGTAAAGCCCTGCCTTCTTTGTTCGGCAATACACGCCTAATCCTCCCGTTACGCCCCAATCGAAACGGTTGTCAATAGCCGCATATTGGTGGCTGAGAGTGCCGCTATTGGCTACTTCTTTCGCTTTGCTATCGAGTACGCAATAACCTATTTGCGGACCGAGGTTGACAAAACCGCGCCACGTCTGACTGCCGAAATAGATGTGCGCCAGGAATGGCAACTCGATATAATCCAACGCACGGGTATATGGAGCAGGTTCTGTCTGTTCGCGCCAACCGCGTTGCATATGGTTCAGTTCCACTTGCAACCCGCAACATTTATGCCCACTATAGCGGAATACGAAGCCTCCGTTACCATTGAGTATGACGGCTTTCGTGATAGGAGTCATATTTGGCACAGTAGGCGAGAACTGAATCGTAGAAGCCATCACGCCGCCATGCAAACCTACATACATCTCCGGCTGACGCAATCGGGGTTGCGCCAACAGGGGGAGTGCGAGGAGCAGTAAGACTGATATGTAGAGTAGGCGTCGGCTCATTTCTTGATGATGTGAATATGCGTGTTTTGTTGTCCGCCTCCTGCATTCACTTGTTCGAAAAGAATGTCGGATTGTAGTCCGAAATACTCTTTGCCTAACAGCGTAGCGATGACCTGACGTGTAATATCATAGCCCAATAAGTCGTAGCGAGGCATGTCCGTGGTATGAGGGAGGTTGAAATATTGAGCATAGAGCGCTTCATATTCGCTACGGTCAGCCTCTATCTCCGTATCAAATACGGAAGTAAAGAGTTGCGGGAAAGGATTTGTCTCTTTTTGCCAAGAATACCTGCCTAAAATCGTGATGTCATAGCGCTCCTTGAGAGGAGTAAGGTGGGGCATCAATACTTGTAGGTTGTTGTATTTCTCGGTATTGAAGATAAGCACGTTCTCTACTCCTGCTACTAAATCTTGTGCAATCGAATCGGCGAGAATACGATGAATACTGGAGGAAGTATTAGGTATGTCTGCTGTCAAGATAGCATTACGCAACAAGCGTATGACGTGTGGCATATCGGCTTCGGCAGCGTCCATCAGTACGCAGTTGACAGTAGTTCCTTTCGCTTGCAGATAACTTACGAGTGCGTCGGTTTCTTGCTCATCGGAAGGGTTGAATTGTATAAGGAAGGGGTTGGTCTCGATAGCATCAATCTGGTTGGTAAAGGGCACGAAGGTAGGTATCCGGGCTTGCTTTACGAAATCCGAGATAGTAGCCACTTGTGTGGGATAAGTCGGACCGATGATTGCGTTCATGCGGTTGAGTTTGCCGTCGTGAATCAGTTGCTGTATCTCGGCATTTGATTTCTCGGTATCATACACATAAATCTCAAATTTCTGTCCTGCCTGTTGCGCTGTATAGATAGCGAGCATAGTGCCTTCGTAGAACTCGATAAATTTCTCTACGGAAGCATCTTGCTTGGAAGAAGAAGCGCAGAAAGGCAACAGAATCGCAATGCGGAGCGTATCGTCGGTAATGGGGCTGAAAGTAGGCTGCACTTCAGCAGGTTGAGGTTGCACTTCGGGTACTACGGGCTGTAACTTCACTTCTACTGCGGCTTGTGCCTTCTGTTGAATTTTCGGTTGGGCTACAACCGGCTCTACCACAGGGTGTATCTGTTCGCGCAGAGATACCTCTTGTGGTGCCGATTCTGTTGCGGGTGCAGGTTCCGGTTTAGCGGTTTGATTCACAGGAATACGAATTATCTCTTCAAAGCGCAGTCCGCGTTCTTTGAGTTGAGGGTTCCACTTGATAATCTCTTCCTGCGACACGCCAAAATTGACGCTCACGCGGTACAGACCGATACCTTTCTCGACAGGGTAGAGATACACTTTTTGCCCGTTTACAATCTCGGTAGGGTAATTGAGTGTAGCGGTTTGCGCATGCAAGGTTATGCTGCATGCAAGGCATAATGTAAGGAATAGGGTGTGTTTCATTTTCGTGTATATTTACGTTTACGTATTAGAATGATAGTGATACCCGCTATGGCTAACAGCACGATAGGGGTACTGATACTGACGGCTTGTATTTTCTTCCGTTCATCATGAGCGCGTTTGTCGTTGAGCAGGCGTAATGCCACTTCTTTCTCACGCAATTGAATGAGTCCTTCGTTATCCACGAGATAAAGAACAGCATTTGTGATAAAGTCACGATTGCTGAACGACATTCCGGAATAGCGGTCGTAGCCTGCGGGGAGGGGGGTAGTTTGCTGCCATTCGTTGCGAATGATACTGCCCGAACCTGCAAACACTTGTTTACCTCTTGCGAGAGGCAGTTGCGGTGTGGCTTGTATGCCTTCAGGAGCGATACGGTGCGCAAAGATAGAGGCAAATTGTCCTTCTACGCTTATGGCGATAGGGATAAACTGATACGTGAAAGTTTGCATATCGGGGTTCAAATCGCCCAAATCCACTTCGGCAGGCACGCCAATAAGCCGGCTGGCAGAGGAGGTGGCAAGCAGAATATCTTTCTTCAGTCCGTCATCACCACCGACTATGCTGACAGGTGAAGCAAAGGTGCAACTTACCTGCGCCAAGTTCTTCGTAATAGGCGAGTATTGCGAAGTGAGCAGCAGGGGGGCGTAATACCATGGCATAGGTTGTAGGTTAGGCTGCTGCGGGTCCTGCGAGACGTTCACGGGAATCGGCAAGCATTGTACGTCCTGTACCAAGGCAGGCTCTATGCGCACGCCATAGCGGAAGAACATATCCTGCAAGTTAAGGTCTTGTGCGATAACAGGCGTAAATCCTTCTTGCGATAGTACATCATTGGAGAAGCGCACGCCGTTCATCACCCATAATATACGTCCGCCGTGGGTAACGTAGTAGTCTAAAATATACTTGTCGCTCTCCGAGAAAGCACCTTGCGGGTCGGCTATAACGACGGCTTTGTAGGGCATCAGGACTATCGGGTCGTTGCCTAAGACGCCTCTATCTATTTGGAAGTACCTGCTGAGTGAGGAGCACACATCATAGACGTTTTCTTCAGGCAATTCTCCGTGCCCTTCGATGAAGGCGATACGCGGAGTCTCCTTTTGCGTCAGGCTGTGTATCGCTTCTGCAAAGGCATATTCCAAGTTCTCAATACTGGCATTTAGGTTTTCCTCGCCCGATTTACCACGGTCGTTGCGGAGCAGACTGACTATCGTACTGCGTGAGTCGTACGTAATGCGGACATACGGATAGACAACGGTTTGTGCCGTCTTGCCGTTCTGCTGACGCTCATGAATCACGATAGGGTGTAGCCCTGTCTTTTCCAACGAATCTGCGGGCAAGGTATGTAGCCGAATCGTGGCATACGCTTGCATCTCTTGCGTCAAGTCCGTTACGGCCGTTTGCAATCGCCGGAAACCTGAATTAAGGTCGCCTGCTAAGCAATTGTCGATTACGATGTCGCCTTCCAACTGTTGCAAGAGTTGTTTTGTAGGAGCATGCAGGCTGTAGCGTTTGTCGTCGGTCATATCGCAACGGCAAACGAAGAAGCGGGTTGCCACATTGGCAAGCACTACTATCACGAATGCTATTATGTATGTACGCGGTTTCAATGTTGCGCTTTTAGTTGTTCAAATACGGCTTTATCTATCGTTACGATATATTTTTGGCGCAGGTCTTCCACCCATTTTTGGTCGAGATAGTCCTGATAATCGGTTACTACTCTGCCTCTGTCGTCGGTGTAGTCCATAGGTTTCTTCATGATTTTGCCGATGGTAAATACTATGGGCAGATCTTCCTTGGCGGTATATTCTGCTTTTTTCAGTTTGAAGCCATATTTATCAACGGCTTTGTTTTGCCCTTTCTTCCAGAGTCCGCGGTTGAATTTCACGTAGGTCACGCTATCCAGATTGATTCGTTGGTTGATATAACTTGCGATAGAATCGGGGTTAGAGTTCTTGATAATGGCTTTAGCGGCTTTGGCGCAGGCTTCGTCTTTGCAATATACCACGTAACCTTTGTAGCGGGGCTCGTCCCACGTATATTTTTTCTTGTTCTCTTGGAAGAAGCGGGTCAGTCCGGCTGTATCTTTGCCTGCTTTGTCCCAAACCTCTTCAACGCTCACGTCAAAGAGCAGAATGCCGTCGTGATATTCGTTCACGAGGTTTCTGAAGTCGGGATATTTCTCTTCGAGGTGTTGATTGGCGTAAGCCATAACGTCCTCGTCGCTCATGTCGGCGCTCAACTGATATTCCTGCCGTGTCTTGCGGATAAACGATTTCTCGGCTTCGTTGATACGCTCGTCACGATTGACACGTTTCTCTATCTCGCTGCGCATTTCCTCTAAGGGTTGGATAGAGCGTGTGCCTAATTTATAGATGAAGTGCCAACCGAAGTCGGAACGGAAAGGTGCGCCAATCGTACTATCTTGCATGCTGAAGGCAGCATCTTCGAAGGGTTTGACCATCATGCCGTGTCCGAACCAGCCTAAGTCGCCACCACGCATAGCCGAACCTTTATCGTCGGAAGTGGATTTTGCCAGTTCTGCAAAGTCTTCGCCGTTGAGGGCACGCTGATAGATCTCGTCAATCTCGGCTTTCTTTATCATAGCGATGGAATCGTTATTGCGGGGCACCATTTTCATGATATGGGCTGCATGTACTTCCGTGTGCGGGCGTTCTTCTTCTACGAGGGCGATATGGAAGCCGTACGGGCTGCGAATGACAGGTGTTACCTCGCCAACTGGCGTGTTGTAGATGGCATCTTCCAGCGCATAGACGAAGCGGAAAGGCGGAATCCAGCCTAATTCGCCGCCGGTCTCTTGTACGTTAGGGTCGGACGATACTTCGCGTGCTACGGCTGAGAAGTTTGCTCCTCCCTTGGTGACGCGCATACGAGCCTCTTCTATCTTTGCCATGGCTGCGGCTACGGCTGAATCGCTTGAACCTTCGGGGCATTGGATAGCAATATGTGCGGCTCTGCGGTCGCGGCTCATACGGTCGTAACTCATACGAATCAGGCTGTCGATTGCCTCATCGTCGCGCAGGTATTTTGGGGTGGCTTGTGCGCGATAACCTTTCAGTTCTTCTAAAAAGGCTTGAGTCGTATCAATACCGCGAACTTTAGCCTCGTGTACTTTCAGTTTGAAGTTGATAAAGAGTTCCAGATACTCGTCCATCGTCTTTTGTTCCAAACTGCTTTCTCGGTTGTTTTTGTTGTACACGTACATAAACTCCGAAACCTTAACGGGTTCGTTGTCGATAGTGAGCAGCACGGTATCCTGTGCCTGCATTGCACCTACGCCCAATAGCGATAGTGCCAAAAGTAAAATCTTTTTCATGGTTATTTTGTTTTTTATCTCTTAATTCTTAATTCATAATTACAAAAACCGTCCCGTGAGGCTTTGTTTACATTTCTTCACTTCCTCTTGTGTTCCTGCTGCGACGAGTTGTCCGCCTGCTCTGCCGCCTTCCGGACCGAGGTCTATCAGGTGGTCGCAATTACGTATTACGTCGAGGTTATGTTCGATGATGATGACGGTATTTCCCTTGTCGGTCAGTCGTCTCAACACGCCCATCAGCACCCGTATATCCTCGAAGTGCAGTCCGGTGGTAGGTTCGTCCAAGATGTAGAGCGTCTTGCCCGTGGAGGGGCGTGCCAATTCGGCTGCTAATTTGATACGTTGGCTCTCGCCGCCGGATAGAGTGGAGGAGGCTTGTCCCAACTTGATATAGCCTAATCCCACGTCCTGTATGGTCTTTATCTTGCGCAGGATATGAGGTTGGCTCTCAAAGAACTCAACGGCTTGATTGACGGTCATATTTAGCACATCGGCTATGCTCTTGCCCTTAAACTTCACCTCGACGGTCTCTTTGTCGTAACGCCTGCCGCCACAGGTCTCGCAAGGCACATACACGTCGGGCATAAAGTTCATACGTATGGTCTTGAAGCCGTTTCCGCTGCAGTCTTCACAGCGTCCGCCTTTCGTGTTGAACGAGAAATGTCCTGCTTTCCAGCCTCTAATCTTCGATTCCGGCAGTTGCGCAAAGAGGTCGCGTATATCGTTGAAGACGTTGGTGTAGGTAGCGGGGTTGGAACGTGGCGTTCTGCCGATAGGCGATTGGTCAACGGCTACTACTTTGTCGATATGTCTCTCGTATTTGTCGGTTATCCATTCTCCGTCAACCAATTTTTCTACGCAGATGCTATCATAGGCAAGTGGTCGAGTCAGGGAACGGTAAAAACGCTGGCTTAGGATCGGGAAGAGCGTCTGGTTGATAAGGGTAGATTTGCCGCTTCCGCTTACGCCTGTCACGCCAATCATCTTGCCCAAGGGGAAACGTACGTCTATGTTCTTGAGGTTGTTTCCTTTGCAACCGCGGAGCACGAGTTCGCCTTTGTAGGTAGGCAATGCCGTAGGTGCTACGATAGTCTGTTCGCCTCCGCGAAGGTACTTGCCTGTGAGGGTGTCGCTTTGCATGAGTCCTGCGGGCGTACCCTGATACATCACTTCCCCGCCTAATCTGCCGGCTTTCGGACCTATATCTACCACGTAATCGGCTTCGCGCATGATTTGTTCGTCATGTTCCACTACGATGACCGAGTTGCCCATGTCGCGCAGTTCTTTCAGCGAATCAATCAGCCGTTGGTTGTCGCGCTGGTGCAGACCGATACTCGGCTCATCGAGGATATACAGTACGTTCACAAGGCGCGAACCAATCTGTGTTGCGAGTCGAATTCGCTGGCTCTCGCCTCCGGATAGACTGTCGGAAGGGCGGGACAGGCTGAGGTAGTTCAGCCCTACGCTTACCATGAAATGCAGGCGTGCGCAAATCTCTTTCACTATCGGTTCCGCGATGGTCTTTTGTTGCGCCCCGAGGTCATCGGGCAGGTGCTGCAGGAAGGCGAGCAGGGCATCTAAATCCATCTCGCTCATCTCGCTGATGTCTTTGCCTGCAAAGCGGTAGGACAACGCTTCTTTATTCAGTCGTTTGCCGTGGCATTCGGGGCAAACCGTCCAGTCCTCTTCTTTGGTATCTTCGTCAGCCTTGTAGGCTTGCAGTTGCTGGTACCACTCGTCGGAATGAATGATATCGTCCAGCCGTTCCTCTTCGTCAGTCAGTTGCCCGTTGATTCGCCCTAAGCCTTTGCAACGTGGGCACCAGCCTTGCGGGCTGTTGAACGAGAAGGAGTGGGGGGCAGGGTCCTGATAACTCAGTCCTGTAGTCGGGCACATCAGGTTGCGCGAGAAATAGCGGGTCTTGCCTTCCGTGTCGGCAATGAGGATAATTCCGTTACCCTGTTCCATGGCTTTGCCGACGGATTGGTGCAGACGTTTGGCGTCATCGTCGGTGCTGTCGGTGGAGAGTTTCAGCCGGTCGATTACCACTTCGATGGTGTGGTTCTTGTATCTGTCCACTTTCATACCGGGCACAATCTCGCGCATTTCGCCGTCTATGCGAACTTGCAGGTAACCTTTCTTGCGGGTAGTCTCGAATAGTTCTTTGTAGTGTCCTTTGCGGTTGTTCACTAAGGGCGCTAACAGGTAAATCTTCTTGCCTGCGTAGTCGCGGTAGAGAATGTCTAAGATTTGTTCGTCGGTCAGTTTCACCATTTTTTCTCCGCTTATCCACGAGTACGCTACGCCGGCGCGCGCGTAAAGAAGACGCAGGTAGTCATAAACTTCCGTTATGGTGCCTACGGTGGAGCGGGCATTCTTTGAGGTGGTTTTTTGGTCGATAGAGATGACGGGGCTGAGACCGGTTATCTGGTCAACGTCGGGACGCTGTATTTGTCCGATATAGCCGCGGGAGTAGGAGGAGAACGTATCTATATACCGTCTCTGTCCTTCGGCAAAGATAGTATCAAAGGCGAGTGACGATTTGCCACTTCCGCTGAGTCCCGTTATCACGGTCAGGCTGTTGCGGGGGATACTTACATTGATATTCTTCAGGTTATGTACCCTCGCCCCGATTACGTCTATGTTCCCTTTTCCCTTCACAAAGTTAGAATTTTCGAATTTGCCATACTGATTGACAGCTTGCTGATATACACAATACTTAAAATCGCTGCAAAGTTACTACTTTTTTTTGAATTGTGCAACCGAAAAGGGAATTTTTAATTAATTATGAATTTTGAATTATGAATTTTGAGATAATCGTGCCCTTGTGGCTAAGAATTATGAGATGCGCGAAGCGCAAAACAATTTACAAATTTACAAATTTACAAATTGATAAATCGTGCACCGTGCACCAAATCAACCCCCGTACCACTACCGTACCGCACCGAACCTTCACCG
>JAKSNN010000041.1 GCA_024399755.1 Paludibacteraceae bacterium
TAGCCGGGCTCTTGGCAAACGGAAATGTGTCGGCTGCGCCAAAGGCGGCACCTCAACTCAATGAAACGAACATTGAGGAAGTGCTTCAAGCCATGACACTGGAAGAAAAAGCACTACTGCTTGTCGGAAGAAGTGACGATGAGTTTGTAGGTGGTGACATGATGGGTCATCAAATGCAATTCGTGGCAGGAGCAGCAGGTATCACAAGTGCTATTCCTCGTTTGGGTATTCCCAATACCCTATTCACAGACGGCCCTGCGGGTGTGCATATTGATGCCACACGTGAAGGAACCGACCGCACGTTCTATGCCACAGGTTTCCCTGTTGCCAGTTGCTTGGCTTCGACATGGAACGTAGAATTAGTAGAGGAAGTGGGTAAAGCCATCGGCAATGAGACACGCGAATATGGCTGCGATGTGCTGTTAGGTCCGGGTATGAATATCCACCGTAACCCTCTTTGCGGACGTAACTTCGAGTACTACAGCGAAGACCCATATATCACAGGTGAGATGGGTACGGCTATGGTAAAAGGTATCCAGAGCGAAGGCGTTGGCGTAAGTGCAAAGCACTATGCTGTTAACTCGCAAGAATCGGAGCGTACACGCGTAGATGAACAACTGAGTGAGCGCGCTCTGCGTGAAATCTATTTGCGTGGCTTTGAACGTATGGTCCGTAACGCCCACCCTTGGACGATTATGTCGGCTTATAACCGTGTAAACGGCATCTATGCACAAGGCAACCATCACTTATTGACAGAGATTCTTCGTGACGAATGGGGCTTTGACGGTATCGTAATGACCGACTGGATTGGCAAACGTGCCGACCTGCCTATTGAGCAAGAACTGAATGCCGGTAACGAACTGATGATGCCCGGTTATCCTATTCAGGAAAAAGAGATTATCGAAGCCGTAAAGGACGGAAGACTAAGCATGGAAGTGGTAGATCGTAGTGTTCGCCGTATATTGGAATATATCGTGAAGACTCCACGCTTCAAAGGATATAAGTTCTCGGATAATCCGGACCTGAAAGCACACGCGGAAATTACCCGCCAAAGTAGCACGGAAGGCATGGTACTGCTGAAGAATAACGGCGTGTTGCCATTTGCGAATGGCGGTTCCGGCGATACAATAGCGTTGTTCGGCGTGAACTCGTACGATTTCCTTTCCTGCGGTGTAGGTTCGGGCTTCGTGAATGTTCCTTACGTAGTAGATATGGTGGCAGGTCTGAAAGCCTACAATATCACTACTACCCCGCAACTGACAGAGATCTATCAGAAGTATGTCAGTTACGCTACAGCTAAACTGCAAGCCGAGAAGAATCCTCTTATGTGGTTCCTTGACCAAGGGCATGCCAAACTGGACGAGATTGAAATCAACGAGCGTTGCGTTCGTCACGAAGTAGAAGAGGCAAAGGCTGCTATCATCACGATAGCACGTCAAGCCGGTGAAGGTATTGACCGTCAGATTGAGGGCGAGTTTAACCTGACTGCCTTGGAACGCACTATGATAAATCGTGTAAGTGATATTTTCCATGAGGCAGGTAAGCCTGTGATTGTGATTATCAACTCGGGTTCGGTAATCGAGACGGCTTCTTGGCGTGACCGCGCAGATGCAATCTTGATGGCTTGGCAACCCGGTATGGAAGGCGGTAACTCGGTAGCAGATGTGCTGACGGGTAAAGCAAATCCTTCCGGTAAACTGACAATGACTTGGCCAATCTCCGTCTATGACCACTGGTCCACGCAAAACTTCCCACAAGATTACGATATGTATTCCTATCAACGTCTGCAACAACGTAATCGCCCAATCAAAGGTATGACCTACACGAAACATGAGGAAGGTATCTATGTCGGTTATCGCTATTTTGATACGTTTAATAAAGAAGTTGCCTACCCCTTCGGTTATGGTCTTAGTTACACCACGTTTGAATTTAGCAAACCTTCACTCAAGGTGAAAGGCGATGACATTACCATCAATGTGACTATCACGAATACCGGTAAGGTAAGTGGTAAAGAGGTAGCGCAAGTATATGTAAACGCTCCTGAAGGCGGTTTGGATAAACCAAAGAAAGAGTTACGCGCCTTTGCAAAGACGAAAATGTTGGCTCCCGGTGAGAAACAAACTCTCACGATGACTATCAAGAAAGCCGACTTGGCATCGTATGACGAGGCTAAATCTGCTTGGGTAGTTGCAGCAGGTACCTATACCTTCATGATTGCCAAGAACGTAGAAGACATCGTTGCTAACCTGACGACACAAATAAAGTAAGCAGTAGCGTTGGCATTAACATTGCTTTTTGATTTGACAAATGAGACAACTCTGGAAATATATTCTATTGCTCGTATTGTTAATAGGTTTCTCTAACCACTTATTAGCAGCCGTCTCTTGTTGTCAAACGATACCACCACAGCCTCAATCGGAGGAATATACAATCTCTATGCCCGTAGAGGCTGTGGTGGTTATGGAGCAAACTGAAATCAGTTCTCCGCCTGCGCCAACCTCTGGAATACATCGTTCGCGCAGAACTATATCTCAATTGACTAATCCTACTCCGATTACATACGCACAATATGTTTATCTTAGTTTTGCTAAGGACTTACAGGCAAAAGCATATCGGACAAAAAGGATCATTATCAATTTACCCTCAGAGCAAATTTCTTTTCCATTTCATTCGTTTTGGTAATAGATGATTGACTTATCTGTTAATCTCTATTGTTTCACCAAATAAAATGAATCATTATGGATATATCAATTATTGTAGGGATATTCCTTGCTTGCGTGTTTGTTGTTCCTTTCGTGTGGATGTCAATTCGTAATAGCAAGAATACTAAAGATAAAGAAATAAACGACTTCAACAGCGATAAATAGTTATCTGCTATTGGGACTTCATAATAAGAACCAACGCAAGTTGAGTTGCCTTATTACTCAAAAAAGAAACTGCCTGACCAATCAAGTCAAGCAGTTTCCCTTTTTGAGTATTATTCTTATCTTCTTGGAGAACCTCCGCCGCGTGCGCCTCCACCAGAGAAGCCTCCGTGTGATGCACTACCAGAATACCCCCCCGAGGAATAGCCTCCTCCACTATAACTACTGCGAGGTGAAGATGATGTGCTATAACTGCTGCGAGAGGAACTGCTTGGCGCAGATGAATAACTACTGCGTGATGCGGAAGATGTACTATAACTACTGCGAGCAGGTGCACTACCGGTAGAATAACTGCTACGTGATGCAGCAGAAGCGGACGTGCTACGTGGTGTTGCGGACGTAGTAGATGTGCGGGCAACAGAAGGAGCAGAGGTTCGTGTAGTAGTGGTAGATGTAGCGGAAGAACGTGTAGTCGCCGATGCAGTAGAACGTGTAGCAGCCGAAGATGATGCGGAACGAGCAGGCATAGCCGACGCTGTGGCACGTGCCGGAACGTGAGTAGAACCGAAAGTGCGTGATGCTGTAGCCGATGAGGCTGAGCGTGTAGGCATATTCGTAGCACGTGCGGCAGATGCGCCACGCGATATATCTGCGGAACGCGATGGAGAATTAACAACTGCTGTACGAGGAAGATCACGAGCACTTGCTATATTGGCATTACGCGTAGCAAAGGAACGTTCCGGATGTGCTGCTGCATAGTCACGACGCGAGATACTGCGTCCCATATCACGATAAGCAGGACGTGGAGCACGTGCATAACGGAAGGAACAGTATGGCGTATAGTGGTGGTAAACATGGATATGATGGCAGTACCAGATAGGATCCCAACATGGAACAGGACGCCACCACCCCGGGTAATATCCCCAATAATAAGGAGAATGCCAGCATACCCAACTTGGTCCCCAGAACCAATCGTAAATAACAGGACGATAGATAAAAACAGGTTCAATCACATAGTTCTTACCATAGACATATTCATCGCCAACCACTTGTACAGACACGTTATTCGTGGCTTCATCACGCTCTACATAAATGGAAGCAACGTCTTGATAGATGTCCTTTGCCAAAATGGCTTGCAAAATGATAAGGCGTTGGTTACCTTCCCCCGTTTCTACCACACGCAGATAGTCAATTTCACCATCGCCATTCAAATCCAAATTCGAGTACGCTGAATCAGGATTGTTGAGCAAAGTCTCAAACTCCTCAAGATTAGCCGATTGCGCAAATAACTTGGCAACCGCTTTCAAGTCAAGATTCGAAGAGATGTCAGCCGAAGTGGCATTAACAGTAACTGTTTCGTCAGCAAACATTGCGGCACTACTAATCAGCAGAACGGCAAATAGTGAAAATAGACGTTTCATAATCAAACAAGTTTTAAGTTATGATTCATTTTCTCCTTCTTAGTCCTCATATATTTGAGGTTGTAGGGATTCGGAGCAATCTCTATTGCTACATTCTCTACAATTTCTATGCCATAACTTTCAAGACCTACTCTTTTAACAGGATTATTGGTTATCAAACGCAATTTGCGAGCCCCCATTTGACGCAGGATTTCAGCCCCTGTACCATAATCTCGTTCATCGGGTTTGAAGCCCAAATGGATATTGGCATCAACGGTGTCTTCGCCTTGCTCCTGCAGTTTATATGCGCGAATTTTATTCATCAAGCCGATGCCTCGACCCTCTTGATTCATATACACAATAATACCCTTTCCTTCTTTTTCAATCATACGCATAGCCTGATGCAACTGTTCGCCACACTCGCAACGTTTCGATGCAAACACATCACCCGTCATACACGACGAATGGACTCGGCACAAAATAGGCTCTTCAGGATTCCATTCTCCCTTGACCAAAACAATATGCTCCAGCCCTGTGGTCATCTCACGGAAAGGTGTCAGTTGGAACTCACCATATTCAGTGGGTAAGAATACCGTCTCCCCCCGTTCTACCCCCGTTGCGACTTGCTGTCCGTTACGCTTCTTATCCAACTCAGGGTGCGCCAAACGATACGCAATCAAATCTTTAATGGAAATGAGTTTGAGGTCGTATTGTTTAGCCACTTTTTCTAAGTCAGGCATACGTGCCATCGTGCCATCTTCGTTCATGATTTCAATGAGCGCAGCAGCAGGATAGAGACCTGCCAAGCGTGCCAAATCAATAGACGCCTCAGTATGTCCTGCACGCTGCAAGACACCACGCGATTGGGCATACAGCGGATTGATATGTCCCGGGCGACCAAAGGTATCCGGACGTGAATGAGGGTCTGCCAAAGCACGAATCGTGGCAGCACGGTCAGCAGCACTTACACCCGTAGTACAACCCTCTAATTTGTCCACCGTTACGGTAAACGGAGTGCCTAACATAGACGTATTATTGGCTACTTGGTGAATCAAGCCCAATTCTGCACAACGCTCTTCCGTAAGTGGCGCACACAAGACACCACGACCATGTTGCAACATGAAATTGACTTTCTCTGGCGTAATCTTTTCCGCGGCAATCACAAAATCACCTTCGTTCTCACGATCTTCATCGTCAACGACAATCACAAACTTTCCTTGGCGAATGTCGTCTAATGCTTCTTCAATTGTACACATTTATCTTTAATTTTTACAAAATATTCTTTACTATGTTCCCATATCTTAATCCACGCTTCAGGATTCAGCAATGCAGAATCCGTAGCCGCCTTATAGGTCAAAAATATCCCTATCGGCAATAATACAAACGAACTGAGCCACATACCTGCCCAACACGGCCAAATAGCCTCTCGCGCCATCTTGTAGCCCATATTGTCAATTATATAATAAATAATGAACAACACGACTGAAATCACTACAGGCGCTCCTAACCCACCCTTGCGAATAATAGCACCTAATGGAGCTCCGATAAAGAAGAATATAAGGCATGCGAATGCCAATGTAAACTTGCGGTATAGTTCAATCTCATGTTTTCGGACATAACTTTGATTATCGTTTAATATCAGCGAGTTATATTGTATCATATCACGTTTCTGAATTGCCTTGTCCACCATGGTGTTCATCACACTCATTTGATTATATACAGATAACGAGGTAAAGATAGAATCTATATCCAACTCGCTGTCATACGAGACGCCTTCGGGTAATTTGCGGTCGATAAACTGCTCACGCCCGAAATAATGACGCTTTACAAGTTCGTTGCTTTGCTCCATGCTTTTTTGCTGCGCCAAATGGTTAACGGAATCAATCGACTGAACGAGTTGCACTACGTTTTTGCTGACATGTTGGTCCTCCAAAACCGACTCATCATAGCGACTAAATTCTGAGGAAAAGTCTATCAAAATTTGTTTGGTAGCAAACGTTTCGCGCCGATATGGGATATTCCGTTCCGCCTTCATCGCACGTTGCTGGTCTTGCTGCAAATTCTCAAACGACTCGCCACTATACAAACATAGAAGCAAATATTGCTTATCTTCCGTGAAATACAATTTTCCCGAATCTGCAAGCATTACGGTAGCATTACTAAAGCCCTTAGAAAAATCGTAAATCATTAAATCATAGAGCAAACCGGTATGCGCATTCTTGTGTCTCACATACACGTTATATCCATCTATTCCATCGTAAAACTCGCCTTCAGGAATATCTAAAGCAGGTGATTTTTGGCGTAGCGAGAAAATAAGTGTCCAAAGTTTCATTTGCGATTTTGGCAAGACATTGTTGGAGAAAAAGAAAGCACCAATCGAAATACCCGCAACTGCAATGGCTAACGGACGCAAGATGCGAAAAAGCGATACTCCCGCTGATTTCATAGCGGTTAATTCGAATTTCTCACCCAAATTGCCGAACGAAATGAGCGATGCTAATAAGATAGCTAAAGGCAATGCCATTGGTACTAATGACATTACTGCATAAATGAAGAATTCCGCCAAAACGGATATTTCTACTCCTTTCCCAACTAAATCCTTAACATGCATCCAAAGAAACTGCATCAATAGAATAAAGATGCAAATAAAGAATGTCGCCAAGAACAATATCAAGAAGTTCTTAAGCAGGTACGTATCTATTTTCCTGAGACCTCTCACTTTGCTGACCTGCCCTAACCCTTTAAATTTTCGCTAACAAACATCAGCGGAAGCATTTCGGCTGCACTATCAAATATGTATATCTCGTTATCACCGTACAGCAGAACTTGCATCTTGTTGCCATAACGATGCTCGGTCTCAATCATCACTTGACGGCATGCTCCACATGGCGACTGTGGCTCTGCCGTGAAATGACCTTGCGTGAAACACGCTATTGCCAAGCATTCTACCGCACTATCCGGATACGATGCACCAGCAGCAAATAACGCACTACGCTCAGCGCATAGACCGCTTGGATAAGCCGCATTTTCTTGGTTACACCCCTTTACAATCTCGCCATTAGCCAAGCGGACTGCAGCCCCGACATGGAAGTGCGAATAAGGGCAATATGAATTCTCTGTTTGCTTCTTCGCAATAGAAACTAATTGTTGTTGCTCTGGCGTAAGTTCGTCCCATTGACAAGAACGGAATGATACTGTAAGTTGTTTTTCTTTCATATAAAAAGTGTAAATTTGCGCAAAGGTACAACTTTTTTTTGATATATGCAAGGCATATATCTTTTTTGTAAATTTTCATGTCGTAGATTTTGTAGAATCAGAAAATTGTAGTACCTTTGTAACGTATATTGAATATGAAATGTGTATGCGTCGATTTAGTCATATAATATTTTGTGCGGTATTGATGTTGGTTTCGATGGAAAGCCATGCATCTACTTTGCTCACAATGAAGCAGATAGCGGATTCATTGCAAGCGATTGGACATTTCCCTCCAAGCGCTCCCAAAGCAAAAGTGCGTAATATCCAAGTCAAGAATAACAAGGTAAAACTTTATACGAATACTACTATTTCTTGTGTTTCTTTCAGTCCAAGCGATTTGCGTAGGTTGAAGCGTAAGGTTAGCCTTTGGGTATTGGGTCATCCAGATGGTGATGTGAGCATCTATTCGGACGGATATGAATTGGACGAACTGATATCTTCTCAATATCGTCAACGTGATGCCAATGACAGATATTGTCTGCCCTATTATCGCCCAATGGTAAGTGAGCAAAATCGCCCTTGGTCGGCTTCAAGTGGTTTAGACGGTAGGCATATCGCCATCTCGCCAAGTCATGGAGTTTATTATAATGTGCATCAAAATACGTGGATGTGGCAACGTGCGACAGTTTGGACAGTTGTAGAGGATTTATTTTCCTCCGAATTGGCAAATCAATGGCTTGTGCCGATGCTTGAGAATGCCGGTGCGTACATCTTTGAGCCCCGTGAACGAGATGTACAAGTGAACGAGCGTATCCTGTTCGTAGATGAAACAGATAATAAGAAAGAGAACTTGATTCGCACACAAGTGCCGGAAGAAGGGCAATATGGCATTTACTACAAAGCCTCGGCAAATACCCAAGAGGCTGTAGTCTCTGTAAGCATCGTACACCAAGGTATTCGTACTGATTACAAGGTACGCACGAATATTGGGCAAGGTGTTTGGCAATGGATAGGGTCACATTATTTCGGTATGCAATCGGATAGCAATTATATTCTTGTCAAAGGGCAAGGCATTGAAGCCTTCCGTCTGGGTGGTGGTATGGGTACTATCCGTCGGGAAGGAGAATTGAGCGATTTGCCTCGTTGGGAAGAAGCAGCACGCTATTGGTTGGAATATGCCGGCTATCCTAATTCCGTTTGGGATAATAATGAAAGTGCAGACGACTACAAAGATGATTTACAGAGTCGTGGGTTGTGGGTGAATTACCTTACCGCCGGTAGTGCATGCAATCCTAAGGGTGAAGGACTAAAAGTACCCGTTGAGTTGTGTTTGGCGTTGCATACCGATGGCGAGCGTGAAGAGCAAGAGAAACAGATGTCCGGCACATTGGCCATTTATACGAATCACAACAATAGTGGTGCACAGCAATTTCCTACTGGAGTGACACGTCTTATAAATCGTGATTTAGGCGATTATGTGCAAACGCAGATTACGCAAGATATGACCGCCCTAACTGAACATTCGTGGCGTCGTAGGGAATTGAAAAACGGCAATTACTGCGAATCCCGTTATCCGGACATTCCAACCCTCCTTCTCGAGGTATTGTCACACTATAATCTGCGTGATATGCATTATGGTTTGAATCCTAAGTATCAGTATTTTATCATGCGTTCGGTATATAAAGGTATCTTGCGCTATTTGCATCGTCAAGAAAATTCTAACTATACCATTCAGCCACATCCCGTTAAAGATATGCAACTGACACGCAGTGGCGATCAGTTGACACTAACATGGCAACCCAACGAGGATATCCTGGAACCATCTGCGACACCGACTTATTATATCGTTTATACACGTTGTGATAATTCCGATTGGGATAATGGCAAACGCATTAGTTCTACTACTTATACGATGAAACCAAAGCGTGGCAAACGTTATGATTTCCGTGTTGCAGCAGGCAATGACGGTGGAAGAAGCCTCTTCAGCGAGACTCTAAGCGCATATTTGGCTCCTAAGGAGAAAGGTTGCGTACTGATTGTTAATGGGTTCAATCGTGTTGATGGTCCGGAATGGTTTATGGATTCTACGTTTGCAGGTATCGTTCCAGATACTTATACGGTGCCATATCTTTATTCTCGTGCGTACATAGGCAACCAATTTGAGTTTGATCGCCGTAAGAAATGGAAGAGCGATGATAATTGCGGTTTAGGCATGTGCTATCGAGATTATCAAGAGAATTTATTTGCAGGCAACACGTTCGATTATCCCGTGTTGCATGGGGCGATTTTGGCAGCCAATGACTATTCCTACGTCAGCACCAATGTGACGGCATTGACGACCATTGACCCATCGTTCAGTTTTGTAGATGTAATTTTAGGTAAGGAGCAGCAACCTTTTCCTCAAAATCTGCAATCCGCCCTAACGCAATATATCAATAATGGTGGGCGCACGCTTATTTCCGGTGCGTATGTAGGACATTTGAGCAAACGTGCTGACAAACTCTTTGCGACAAATACGTTGCGCTATACGACAAAAGCTTCTCGTGCTTCACATTCGGGTGTGGTACGCTTATGGGGGAAGCGCTACACACTTGTTACTACGCCAGATGCCTTTATGCTACATACTTCTATTCCTGACGGCATATCCCCTACGGATCATTCCGTCGCATCTGCGAGGTATGAGGATACGCGTATGAGCGCGGGTGTGAGTTGGAGAAATGGAAACGCGCGCACATTAGTGTTCAGTTTCCCTCTGGAAAGTATTACGCAATTTGATTCTATATATCTATCAGCTCTTCGTTGGCTGACTGAATAAACAATGCCATGAAAAAGAAAAACTTACCGTTATACGAAGATATTACCATCACGGGTGTGGCTGCCGAAGGCAAGGCATTGACCCGTATTGATGATATGGTTGTGTTTGTGCCATATTGTGTGCCTGGTGATGTAGTAGATTTGCAGGTTACGCGCAAGAAACATTCGTTTATGGAAGCCCGTGTAGTGAATTTTAAGCATTACGCAGAGCATCGTTGTAAGGCTGTTTGCAAGCATTATGGCTTATGTGGCGGTTGTAAATGGCAGATTCTGCCCTACGCTGACCAATTGCAGTACAAACAACAGCAGGTCGTGGATAATCTGACACGCATTGGTAAAGTACAACTGCCCGAAATCTCCCCTATCTTGGGAAGTAAGGAGATTTATCACTATCGTAATAAATTAGAGTTCACTTTTTCAGACCATCGTTGGCTTACAACAGAGCAGATGAAGGCGAATGTGCCTTTTGAACCCGGATTGGGATTTCATATTCCGAATTGTTTTGACAAAGTGCTTCATATTGAGCAGTGTCATTTGATGCCCGATGTCAATAACCGTATTCGAAATGGCATTTATCAATTTGCTATGGAGCATAACATGACGTTCTATAATGAACATACCCATTCGGGGCAACTGCGTAATCTGATGTTACGCTCGAATCGTGAGGGGCAATTGATGTTGGTTCTGGCGTTTGGTGAATCTGTAACGAATGACGGTATGGCTTTGTTGGAATGGCTGCACCAAGAGTTCCCTGAGATTATTAGCCTGCAATACGTAGTCAATGAGAAACTTAACGATACTATTGGCGACCTTGATATCCAAGTCTATTTTGGGCAAGATTACATCATCGAGACAATGGAAGATTTGCAATTTAAGGTAGGTCCAAAATCGTTCTATCAAACCAATACAGAGCAGGCTTATGAACTATATAAAGTCGCCCGTGAAGCAGCCGGCTTGACGGGTCAAGAGTTAGTCTTCGACCTCTATACCGGTACGGGGACGATTGCAAATTTCGTTGCACATCAGGCACGTAAAGTAATTGGTATTGAGTATGTGCCCGAAGCCATTGAAGATGCCAAAGTGAATGCGAAACTGAATCATTTGGATAATACACTCTTCTTCGCAGGAGATATGAAGGATATTTTGAATCGTGATTTTATTGAGCAATATGGCAAACCAGATGTGATAATTACGGATCCCCCTCGCGCCGGTATGCACGAAGACGTTGTCAATACCATACTATTTGCCGAGCCCCAGCGTATCGTGTACGTAAGTTGTAATCCTGCAACACAAGCGCGTGATTTGGCTTTGTTGGATGGTAAATATATGGTAACACAAGTTCAACCGGTAGATATGTTTCCGCACACTCAACATGTAGAGAATGTAGTACTACTAAAACGTCGCTAAGCTATGCAATTCTTACTAATCTTATTTGTATATTTCGTACGTTTTACGGACAAACAAGGCTGCCCTGCAGAGCCGGCTTTAAGTGAACGTGCTCTGGAGCAACGCGAACAATGGAACATACCTATTGATTCGTTAGATTATGCTGTGAGTCCTATTTATCTTGATAGTTTGCGTCATTTAGGGGCTACTATTTTGCATACAAGTCGTTGGATGAACGGGGCGACCATTAAGATCGCGGAAGATGCCACGCTCAAGCAATCTATCAGCGATTGTTCCTTTGTACATAGTATGGCGGTATCGCGTGATGATATTAAGCAAAGACTCTCGCGCAGCATTGCTGCACGTCAAGCGCCTGCTTCGAAGTTGCAAACTATTGATACCACCTTTACTCAATTAAATATATATAATTTGCCAACCCTGCATCGGCAGGGGTTTCAAGGGCAAGGTATTCACATAGCAGTAATGGATGCGGGCTTTCAGTACCTTCATAGTTTAGGTAGGCTGGCTTCCCTACGAGAGCATATTCTTGGTTGTTATGATTTTTCCGATGACCCTGATAGTATGTTTGCTGCGTCCGGCAACCACGGAATCAAATGTTTGAGTTTGATTGGTATGAAAAGCGGTGGATATACTGGTGCTGCTACGGAAGCGCAATTTTATCTAATGCGTACAGAGGAGAATCAAAGCGAGAGCCCAAAAGAATTGGACAACCTTATTGCAGCATGGGAATTGGCGGATAGTTTAGGGGTGAATATATGTTCCGTTTCTTTGGGTTATAACAATTTTGACAATCCGAATTTCAATATCCCGTATGAGTTGTTAGATGGCAAGAGTCTTCGAGCATCTCGTGCTGCTACGATTGCTGCGCGAAAGGGAATGTTGCTTTGCGTCTCTATGGGCAACTCCGGACGTAGTGGTGGTCATACATTGTTGGCTCCTTCAGATGCAGATAGTATCTTGTCGGTTGGAGCCGTTGGTTCTGATGGCATTATTGCGCCTTTTTCGTCGCGTGGTCCAAGTGCTGATGGCAGAGTCAAACCCGATGTATGTGCGATGGGGTATCAAGCATGCGTGCTCAGTCCTGATAACAACGGATTAGAATGGGGCAATGGAACTTCCTTCGCTTGCCCTTTGATGGCGGGTTTTGCTGCCTGCTTATGGTCGGCTTTTCCAAAAGAAAACGCTATGCAGATTCGTGAGCGTATTATCAGTTCTGCGAATCACTATAACAATCCGGATAGCGTTTATGGTTATGGCATTCCTGACGCAAATAAGGCATTCCTATTTACGCCTACCAACATACTGATTGATACGTCCAACGACATGCCAAGAGTAGAAAAACTATTTATCCGTGGTCAGTTATATATTCGCAGAGATGATATGCTATTTGATATAACGGGTAGGCATGTCCAACGTCCATAATGGACACAAAAAAGGGTAAGCTTACCACATCGCACCGCTACAACCTCCTACCCTTGCTTCGGTCAAGACCTGGGGGAATTCAGAGGGAGCTGGTCGTGTAGGACTTACCCTATGAGTTTGCTTTTCTTCAAAAGCGACTGCAAAGGTACTACTATTTTTTTACATACGCAAACATTTTGCTCGAAAATTTTATCATATCGCAAATTACGCATCAATTGCCATTCTTGCCTAATGCCGACCAACGAGTTGTCATTGAGCAACTTGGACGTTTCTTAATCTCACGTGAAGAGCATAAGGCATTTATTTTACGAGGCTATGCCGGAACGGGTAAGACATCGCTTATCGGCGCTTTAGTGCGTGCTCTGACGCAATTGCAACAAAATGCAGTATTGTTAGCGCCTACGGGGCGTGCAGCCAAAGTGTTTGCTCATTATGCCGGCTTTCAGGCGTTTACAATCCATAAGTTCATCTATCGTCAAGAGCATCTTGGTAAGGAATCGTTTAGTATTGCCGATAATCGCTTTCGCCAGACTTTGTTTATTGTAGATGAGGCATCTATGATTTCTGCAGAGCGGGATAATCCTACCTTTGGCACCGGTTGTTTGTTGGACGATCTCATTAGTTTTGTATATTCAGGTGAAGGCTGTTCGATGCTGGTATTGGGCGATGATGCACAGTTGCCTCCCGTTGGTCAAAATGCTTCGCCTGCATTAGATGCTGATTATCTGAGTGGTTACGGACTGAATGTCACGATGGGACTATTGACACAAGTGGCGCGTCAAGCCCTCGAATCAGGTATTCTGACCAATGCCACGGCATTACGCGATTGCTACCAGCATTTTGATACATTACGCTTATCCGATGTGCCTGCTCTATTGGCTCTAATCAAAGAATATAAAGATGTCAAACGGTTGCATGGTGGTGATGAATTGGTTGAGCAACTGGAGCGTTCATATCGCGAAGTGGGTATAGAAGACACGATTATCCTCACTCGCACAAATCGGCGAACAAACCTTTATAATCTAGGCGTGCGGTCGCGTATTCTGTGGAAAGAAGATGCCTTATCGGCGGGCGATAGGTTGATGGTCACCAAGAACAACTATTTCTGGACTGAGCAGTATGATAATCTGCCATTTCTTGCAAATGGTGATATGCTGGATATTGTGCGTCTGCGCAACGAGCGAGAGATGTACGGCTATCATTTTGTGGACGCGTCGTTGCGTTCTGTGGATTATGATTGGGAGATTGATACCATTCTTTGGATAGACACGCTTACAACCGACTCTCCTGATGCCAATTATGCAATGCAAAAAACGCTTTTTAGCCGTATTGCAGAGGATTATCCAGAGATTCACAATAATCGCGATATGTGGAAAAAAGTAATGGGCAACCCCTATTACAATGCTTTGCAAGTTCGTTTTGCGTATGCCGTCACGTGTCATAAAGCACAAGGCGGGCAATGGAAACATGTGTATATTGACCCGGGCATGGTTGCTGATGCCGAATTAGATGCCTCTTGGGTACGTTGGTTCTACACGGCAGTAACACGTGCCACAGAGCAATTGTTTTTACTTTTTTGATAACTCCGTCTGGATAGTAGTCAACGCCTATTATCGCAGTCGATTACGCAAGAAATGTGCTCGGGCGTATGCAAAGAAGAACATAATGCCCATGGCAAACATCGCCACGCCGGACCAAAAGGCGGCAAAATACCCCAACCGTTCAGCGATACTACCGCCTAACAGCATTCCTACACCCATACCGAGGTCCCAACTGGTCAGCAACGTCGAATTAGCCGTACCACGCTGATTATTAGGCGCTAAATTCAAGAACATATTTTGAAAAGCAGGCCACATGTGCCCATTTCCAAGACCAATAACAAAGGGTGCTGCATAGTACGCTACAGGGTGCTGAATGGCTGCAAACAAGATAAATCCGCTCAGTGAGACCAAGATTCCCATGGAGGCATTCCTAACAATCAGTCCCTTGCGGAGAGAACGTCCTCCAGTCAAACGAGAAATGATGAGTCCTATTGCGAACAAGGCAAAGAATAGTCCTGTGCCCGCTGTGATACCTAATCGTTCACGCCCGTAGATGGCTACGTATGTAGAAAGTACGCTGTAAGCAAAAGCTGCCGTAAACACTACGATGAAGAGAGCCCAACCTTTCAGCATTAGAAATCTAT
>JAKSNN010000042.1 GCA_024399755.1 Paludibacteraceae bacterium
ATCATGAAACAAATCGTTGTCTTTACAGGCGCAGGAGTAAGCGCAGAAAGTGGTTTAGGAACGTTCCGCGACTCGGACGGACTATGGGAGAAATATCGTATCGAAGACGTATGCACGCATGAGGCGTGGCTGAGAAACCCGCAACTATGCGTGGATTTCTATAACGCCCGCCGACGCGACACCTTAGCAGCACAACCTAATGCTGCCCATTTAGCCATCACCCGACTGCAAGAGGCTTTCCCCTCTACCCAAATCATCACGCAGAACATCGACGACCTGCACGAGCGTGCCGGTTCGGTGAACGTCACCCACCTGCATGGCGAGATAACCAAACTGCGCAGCGAAAACAACGAGACTGCCACTGTTCCTCTACAGGGCTGGGAGCAACACTATGGCGACCGTCACCCAGACGGAAGTCTGCTGCGCCCATATATCGTTTTTTTCGGTGAAGGAGTACCCTACTTCTCACAAGCCTGCGCTATCGCCTCGGAAGCCGACATACTCATCGTAGTGGGCACCAGTCTGAACGTCTATCCTGCGGCTTCACTCCTGCAATACGCACCCGAGAACGCTATCATCTACCTCGTTGACCCCGGTATGCCGGAAATGGGTCCCTACAAAGACAAAATACAACACCTCCGAAAGAAGGCTTCCGAAGGTGTCCCTGAATTGGTTGAAATGCTGATTAAGCGCTACAAGTAACGCGTTTATTTGCCGATTTCGGGGTCAACCAAAATACGTCCGCAGAACTCGCAAACGATAATCTTCTTGCGCAGACGAATATCCAACTGACGCTGTGCCGGAATCTTGCTGTGGCAACCACCGCAGGAGTCACGCTCTACCGTAACAACAGCCAAACCATTGTGTGCATTGCGGCGAATACGTTTGAAAGCCGTCAGCAGACGCTCGTCAATATGCTTCTCCAGTTCAGCCGAACGTAACATCAGTTGCTCGGTCTCGTTCTTGGTCTCAGCCAAGATAGAGTCGAGTTCCGACTTCTTCTGTTGCAAATCAACGGTCTTCTCTTCAATATCCTTGCGGGTCTTCTCCTTATCAGCCTGATGTCCCTCCAACTCGGTCGTGAAGTTACGAATCTTCTTCTGGCTGAGTTCGATGTCCAACTGCTGGTACTCAATTTCCTTGTTGAGGTTGTCGAACTCGCGGTTGTTGCGCACATTATCCTGCTGCTCCTTGTAACGCGAGATGCTGGCATTGGCGTTCTCGATACGGACACGATGGTCGGAGATTTGTGTTTCGCACTCTTTAATCTCGGTCTCGATGTTGCTCAGGCGGGTCTTCAAGCCTTCCACTTCATCGCCCATGTCCTTCACTTCCTGTGGCAGTTCGCCTGCCAAAATACGCAGTTCATCAATCTTGGAATCTACGTGCTGCAGTTCGTAGAGAGCTTTCAGTTTCTCTTCTACAGTCAACTCTTTTTGTTCTTTTTCTTTAGCCATAAACTTAAAGTATTTATAATTTACTATTTACTACTATTGATTGGAGTATTTAACTCATAATGTAAGTACGGGGGAGGCATCGGCTTCGGAAATGAATACCGGCAGATGCTCCTGCAACAATTCCCTATATATATCGCGCGTAAAGTGCTCACTGACCCAATGGTCCATATCTATCAGTCCGATTCGTCCGATAGCAGCCTGCATATCATGGTATTTGAAGTCGGCAGAGAGATAGATGTCCGCACCCTGACGAATTGCCTCGTCCATAAACTCGGCTCCTGCACCGCCACACATCGCCACGCACGACACCTTATCCTCGACGGGACGAATACAACGGAGATAAGGGGCTGCAAATATCGTTTTCACCTTCTTGGCAAAGGCATCAAACGTCATCGCTGAAGGCAGGTTACCTATTACGCCCAAACCGCATTGGTCACCCGTAGGCACAAGCAAGCGATAGTCACTAATGCCTAATTTCTCCGCCATTCTGCCACTCACGCCATGCAGATAAGCGTCCATCGCAGTATGGCTGGAATAGATAGCGATATGATTGCTGATAGCCATCTCCACGATACGCTCCTGCGGCGTGTTGCCACAGACACTTTTCAGTCCGTGATACAACAATGGGTGATGTGAGATGATGAGATTACACTTTTTGGCAATAGCCTCACTGACCACGGTTTCTGTAACGTCCGTCGTCAGCAAAGCGGCAGATATATCCGCGCTTGTGTTGCCCACCTGCATTCCCGAATTATCCCAAGACTCTTGGTAACTCAAGGGAGCTACAGATTCTATGATATCAATTATGTGTTTTAAAAACACTTATCCTTTCTTAGCACCGACACCTGTTTTGGAAGCGCACGCTGCTTTTTTCTGCGTCTTCTGAGGTGCTTTGCATGTCGTTTTTTTAGGCTCTTTCTTCGTTTCTGCCTTCTGCTCAACCTTTGGCTGTTCCGCAGCGTTTTCCTCCTCCATCGAGAAATCCGTAATCCCCACACCTATGAGAATATTATACCACGTAATCAGTTTGCGAATGTCGCTCGGATAGACGCGGTCGCGGTCGAAATTAGGCAACACCTCGCCAAAATACTCGCGCAATTGGTCGTTATCCGCTTTCTTTGCATCAATGGAAGCAGGCTTTAGACCTTCTTTGACACCTAACTTGGTAAGCACCTCACTCAAAGGCATGTCTTCGTCCATCGTGAACATTGAGATATCACTCAAAGCCATGATTTTGTCACGCGAATACGTAGGAATGCGTTTCCCGTCTAACAACGACTCCACAATAAGCATGTTATTTCCACGGCTCACAAGCTTGAATAAACCGGGTTTGCCAGCAATGGCGAGAATAGTTTTAAGCATAATTATCAAGTTAATAGCGACAAGTCGCGTGTAAAAAGTTTATCAAAAACGCTGCAAAGGTACTACAATTTTTCCAAACATGCAAATAATTTGTCAATAAATTAGCGATATTTACGTTCTTCGCAATCGCCCAATAAAGATAGATAACTCTCGTAGCGCGACGTGGCTATCTCGCCATCTACTACCGCCTGATACACCGCACACCCGGGTTCGCCCGTATGGAGGCAATTGCCGTATTTGCAATTACGCCCAACACGAAAAATATCACGGAAATAATGCGCTACTTCCTCTTTCTCCATTGCCACCGCGCCAAAGCCCTTGATTCCGGGCGTATCAATCACCCAACCGCTATGGTCCTCGTTATCAAACGGCAGCGGATACATCTCGGAAAATGTAGTGGTGTGCATGCCCTTATCGTGCGCCGAAGAGATAATGCCCGTGCGGGTAAGCGTCTCGCCAAAGACTGCATTCAGCAATGTGGATTTGCCTACGCCTGAATTGCCGGAGAGAAGCGTCACTTTGCCCTTCAACAACCGACGTAGCGCAGCAAACTGTTCCAGAGTATCAGTCAAGTTGCGGGCAGAGAGCGACACCGTTGTATATCCCATAGCCTCGTATATCCGGCAAAGCGTTTGCAGATATGTCTGCTCCTCTTCGTCCAATAAATCTACCTTATTGAAGAGCAAGACCGTAGGCACACGATACGCCTCTGCCGTGGCTAAGAAACGGTCGATAAACGTAGTGGAAGTGACAGGATGTGAGATTGTTACGAGAAGCAGAACTTGGTCGAGATTGGCAGCCAAGATGTGGCTTTCCTTACTGAGATTGGTGGAGCGACGAATGATGTAGTTGCGGCGTTCGGCAATATCCGTTATCCAGTTGGTTCCGTCGGGAAGGGTATTCACCTCCACATAATCGCCCACGGCAACAGGCGACGTAGAACGTATCCCGCGAATGCGGAAATTGCCTTTCACATGACATTCCAACGTCTTGCCGTCCTTGAAATAGACGACATAACTGCTGCCCGTAGATTTAATAACCAGTCCTGACATTCGCAGCGACTCAGACGGTCATAATCTCTTTTTCCTTCTTTGCGTAGAGGTCGTCAATCTGCTTGATATAACTATCGTGCAACTTCTGCACCTCGTTCTCAGCATCTTTTTCTGCGTCCTCCGGCATACCGTCTTTGACTTGCTTCTTGAGCAACTCAATAGCGTCACGGCGGGCATTACGGATACTTACTTTCGCATTCTCGGCTTCGCCTTTACATTGCTTAGCCAATTCGCGACGACGCTCCTCCGTGAGCGGCGGGATAACGAGACGAATCACTTCACCATTGTTGTTCGGAGCCAGACCGATGTTCGAATTGATGAGCGCACGCTCGATCTCTGCGAGCATCTTCTTATCCCATGGTTGAATCTGGATAGTACGTGCATCGGGCACGGTAATCGTAGATACATTGGCGAGTGGAGACATCGCGCCGTAATACTCCACGCGAATGGGCTCCAATATACGTGCTGATGCCTTGCCGGCACGGATATGTGCCAAAGCATCGTCTAAAAAGAGGACAGAAGCCTGCATCGATTCTTCTGCATCGGCTTGGATTTGTTTTGCTTCAATCATGATAATTATGAATTAGGAGTTATGAATTATGAGATATTAAGGTTTCACAAGAGTTCCTATCTGTTCTCCCTTGATTACTTTTTCGAGATTACCGACAGTATCCATATCGAATACGTAAATCGGCATGTTGTTTTCGCGGCACATCGTGATAGCAGTCAAATCCATCACACGCAGGTTACGCGCCAAAATCTCGTCATACGTAATCTCGTCGAATTTCTGTGCCTTGGGGTCTTTCTCCGGGTCGGCAGTATAGATTCCGTCCACGCGCGTCCCCTTAAACATAATGTCCGCTTCAATCTCGATAGCACGAAGCGCAGATGCCGTGTCGGTAGTAAAATACGGATTCCCCGTTCCCCCTGCGATAATCACCACATTGCCTTTCTCGAATAGACGAAGCGCCTTGGCTTTGTTGTAGAAATCCCCTATTGGCTCCATGCGGACGGAAGTGAGTACCCGCACTTTCTGCCCGATAGACTCAAGCGCAGACGACAGCGCCAACGAATTGATAACTGTAGCCAGCATGCCCATCTGGTCGCCCTTCACACGGTCGAAGCCCTTTTGTGCGCCACTCAAGCCGCGAAAGATATTACCACCCCCGATGACGATACCAATCTGGACACCCGTATCGGCAATTTGCTTGATTTGTTGGGCATACGAAGCCAGGCGTTCCGGGTCGATACCATAGCCCTGTGCGCCCATAAGACTCTCACCTGAGAGTTTGAGTAAGATACGTTTGTAACTCATAGTTTTTACTCTTTATACCACGATGCGTACATCGCATAGTTGTGCGCAATCTTTTTGTTGATTTCTTCGGTTTGGGCAGGGTCGGCTTTCTTGATGAACTTAGCAGGTACGCCACCCCAAATCTCATATTCTCCAATCTGCGTTCCTTTGAGCACCAATGCCCCCGCAGCCACGATGGCACCTCTGCCAACATGTGCGCCATCGAGCAACGTTGACCCCATACCGATTAAGGCATAGTCGTCCACGTCCGCACCATGGATAGTGACGTTATGACCTACGGAAACATAGTCACCCAACGTAATCGTAGATTTCTGATAGAGCGTATGCAACACGCTGCCATCTTGGATATTACAATGCTTGCCGATCGTGATGGTATTGACATCGCCCCGCAAGACGGAATTGAACCAAAGGCTGGTGCCTTCGCCTACCGTTACATCTCCCACAACGGTGGCATTCTCTGCCATGAAGACACCCTCGGCAATACGTGGAGTCAAGATTTCACCGTTGCGGTTTATCGTTTTGATTAGTGCCATTTGCTTTTCTTTTAGTTGTTATTATCTGGCAGCGATGATAGCCAAGAACTTCTCGGCAACAAGGGCTGCACCGCCAATCAGTCCGCCATCAACGTCAGGTTTGGCAAATAGTTCCGCAGCGTTCTTGTCATTGCAGGAGCCGCCATACAGGATTGTGGTATCCTCTGCAACTGCCTTGCCATAACGCTCCGCTACGAGTGAACGGATATAGGCGTGCATCTGCTCTGCTTGGTCGGGAGTAGCCGTCAAGCCCGTACCGATAGCCCAAACAGGTTCATACGCCAAGGTGATTTTGCGGAAATCGTCCTCCGAGAGGTGGAAGAGCGAACCCTCCAATTGCGATTTTACTACCTCATTCTGGCAATTTGCCTCACGCTCGTCCTTGATTTCACCTACACAGAATATAGGTTTCAAACCGTTAGCAAGCGCCAATTCTACTTTCTCTTTCAATATCTCGGTTGTCTCGTGGTAATACTGACGGCGTTCGCTATGTCCTAAAATACAATAGGTTGCCCCTGTAGAAGCCACCATCTCTGCACTCACTTCACCTGTAAAAGCACCGCTGGCTTTATCGGCACAATTCTCCGCAGCCAAAGCAATAGGTGAACCTTTAAGTATCTCTGCCACGGAAGCCAAATGGATAAACGGCGTTCCGATTACCACAGCACATGATGGGTTATGGACATTATTTTTCAATTCCGTAGCCAGCGCTACGCCTTCTTGCAGGTTCTTGTTCATTTTCCAGTTACCTGCTACCATTTTTGTTCTCATAACTATATTGTTTTAGTTTCTATTTCTCAAGTTATATTTATCAATGATGTTGCCGTCCTTTACCACGAACACGCCCGGATTCGCACGCACAATGGTTTTGAGCGTCACAGGATCGCACGTACAGAACACGCGGTCAGGGTGATTAAACGGAGTAAGACGGTTTGAATAATCTGTAGAAGCCATTTCACTGCAGAAATTCTCAATTACCTCCTCGCCGGAGCCGGTTAAGATATAGAACGGCTCCCTACGGCGGTTGCATTCCTCAAAAAGCGCAGTCACCTTATCCATCAGTTTGCGATTAGCCTTGTCTAAATCGTACATCACCACCATCGTCACAGGCGTTTCACTCTCAAGGATATCCCATGTGATATCATCGTAGTCGGTATTCAGTATCTCAAAATCGTGAATCGGAGGCTCATAGCCTTTCTTTATCAGACGCGAATTCTGGCGCACAAACGTCCATGAGGAGTCATTACGCGGATAATTTTCCAACGTAAATTCCCGTTCCTGTCCGTCTTTCGCATAGATAAACGAAATCTCGTATTGGTCAGGCTCTGCGTCTTCGGGCATCTCCATTAGCGCAGGGATATTATTGCCCACCTTATATGGTCGGAAATCCATTATCGGCAAATGAAGCAGCGTCCACGACATCAAACCCGCTACGGCAATCAATCCAAGTGACGCTATGCCTAATTCTACGGGAGGTACGAACGTTGGAGATACAGTTTTGCGGAACACAAGTAAGATAATCACTAATGCTAACAGAACCACATTTTTATAAAACGTCTGCCAATTGGTAAGCACCAGCGCATCGCCAAAGCAACCGCAATCGCTCACAGGATTGGTGAGCGCCACATAAAGTGTGAGCGGCGTCATGACGCAATAGAATGCCAGACTAAGCCACGCTGTCCACGAGGTGCGGACATTGCAAACCATACATACGCCCAGCACAAACTCCACAACAATCAACACGATAGCTGCTATTCCTGCCAAAGGCAATAAGTCCGTAAAGAAGCCTCCGAAAGCCTTGAGATAATCCTCTATCTTATAAGTCGTTCCGAGCGGGTCAACCGCCTTTACGAAGCCCGAAAAGAGAAACGTCAACCCAAGCAACGTGCGGGCAATGGATGCTATAATGTGTTTACCGGTGTTCTTCATTGTTTCTCACTCATTTGGATTAGATAAAAGACCGCATAATTGAGCATATCAAAGTAATTGCCGTCTGCGCCTTCGGAAATCAAAGTGTGGTTATCGTTGGCTGCAATCGACTTGTTGCGGTTGATTTTTGTCAAGATAATATCCGTCAGCGACGAGGAGAACATATCGCGCCAAGCCTCACCGTAATCGTGATTTTTTCGCTGCATCAAGGCTTTCGCTTCCGCCATATACGCATCGTAGAGTTCAGTGGCTTTCTCTGCAGTCATATCTACCGAGTCGGCATATTGCTGGCGCAACTGAATCAGCCCGATAATCGAATAATTGACAATCGCCATCAGTTCGCCATCAATCGACTCTCCTACCAGATTCACGCCTGTGGTTTCTATCTCACGAATACGCTTCGCCTTGATGAAAAGTTGGTCGTTCACCGTCTGCGGACGCATAATGCGCCAACTGGGTCCATAATCTTTCATCTTCATAACAAAGATACTGCGACAACGAGTTACTATCTCGTCATATTCTTCGTTGGTGTTGTGGGTCATAATCGTATATATTTATGTTGGTTTTGGATAACGACACCGCGATAATGGGCATCAATAGGCATACCTAATATATTATACATTGGTGCTTTCGTATCCAAAGGTTCATTAATCTCGTCAAGCGCGGTCACACTTACAAAATCGGCATAAAAGCCATTAGAATCATATAGCATTGTGCGACGCGGATTAGCGTCTATCGGGTTCTGCTGTGCTTTGTTCCATACGTTGAAATAGCAGCCTTCATCGGGTATAGCGTATATCGCAAGTTGGCAATTAGCGGGGTATGTTCCCTCATCTGCCTCCACATAGATATTTTCCACCTCATCTGCCAGTACCTTGGCTACAACCGTACCCGTACCTGTGGCATTCTCATCGATGCCATAATGCAGGTCGAAAACAGCATCATCATACCCAAACACCGCTGTCAACACGATGTCCGTGTCGGGGGTTAGTGCGAGTTGAGCACTCTCAAAAGCCGTATCACCCACTACCTCTGTAGATGCCCAATGCAGGAATCTTGCGCCCTCTTGGGGCACGGCATCTATCTTCACATCTTCGCCCTTCGCAGCCTGGCTGCCCGTTGAGGAGAACACTCTGCCAGGACCGACTGCATACGTTGTGATACTAATTTTCTCCGCATTAGCACGCTGTACACGCACGGAATCAGCAGCCACTACCACATCGAAATATTGCGTCTCCGCCGGCGAATAAACAGGTCGATAGATAGTATCTTCTAAACCATTATATTCCACTATCATGCGGTATTTGCCATTAGGTAACGCACTGAAATTCACGGCATCATCGCCTGAAATATGGAATCCCTTGTATTCGGGTATTGAAGTTTGGTCTAATAGGTCGCTACTCATAACACACTCACCATTCTGATATACATTCACGGCAAGATAACCGTCCCAAGTACCTACTCCGTAGTTAATCAAATTGGCAATATCTATACCCATATCGCTATCGCGCGCCACAGTAAGTGGCAAAAATTCTATATTGGTTGCACCTAAGAAAGGTAACGCACGACAACTGCCTCTATCGGGCTGAATACCGATTGTGGCATCTATGCATATCACGTATCCCCCTTCACCTTGAGCACTTCCCGTGCCCTCATATTCAGGGTCTAACACAGATAGTTCAAAATAGCCGTTGGAGTAGCCGCCCCACCCCCAGTTGATATGGAAAAGGCCGTTCTCATCTACGCCATCACAGATAAACGCGTGCCCGCCTTCTCCTGCTTTCTGAGCCGTCATCAGGATAGGACGTCCTGTCTGCAATTCCTCACGAAAAGCCTCCTTAAAAGCGCGCCACGACATACAATCCTTGTAGAGCATTGTGAGCCCTTTATCGTACCTGAAATACTTGCGCAGAGCCTCTGCAATCGTGGTTGAGAACGATGAACTGCCACTGCTATGATAGTTCGTATTGCAGGCTATCCCTACCTGCGCCATTAGCGTTGCCACAGCCGTAGCCTCCTCTTCGGAGTAGGACTGACGGATTTTCCCTGTTAATATATCGTATCGCTCCATATACGAAGCGCGCATATTCTCCCAGTCGAACGTCACGGACTCAAAATCGGCTTCCAAAGTCTGTTTCTCACCCTGCGAGTTTGTCCACACATACGAGTGTGTACCTTCACCACGTTCCGGATATTGCCAATAGCGCATAATCTGCGCCGCAGCCGTAGCGATACAGCCCGTTACACAACGCTCTCCATCTGCATCAATCGGACAAAGATTATTGTAGGGCGGTAACTGGTCCCAAGCGATAGTATTCAGCAAAGGTTTCACCGCAGGTCTCTCACTTGTGGACAATAGATGCGGAGTTGCTGTAGCGGAAGCAGAAATCTGCGAAATCTCCTCTTGATAATGCTCCAGCCACACGCGCATATTCTGCGGCACTCTTGCTGCATCAAAATAGCCCTCATCGGCATAACCCAAAACGGTTTGGCAACGGTCGTCTGCTGCCACGATCACAAAACCTTCCTCTGCCCCACGATTAAACACATAAAACGCAGGTTGCTCATTTTGCTGTCGGTAGGTAGAAGCCAATTGCAGCGTCACGGGGCGCATGGCAGGACTACGGCGCAAGGACGTTCCCTGCAACCATTGTGCCGCCTTTTGGGCTGCCTCATCTGCTGTACGGATATGCGCAAACAGCGAAACCGATAGCAGTAGCAAAATGATAGTTACACTTCTTCTCATAAACGTCAATCTGTTCTCGTAGTGTTTTCCGTGTGAAGGTGTGTTATCAGTTAGTTAAATTGGTTAATCAGTTCGTCTAAATGTACGGCTTTCTGTTCACCGGAGAGCATATTCTTGAGCATCACGGTTTGCGATGCCATCTCATCTCCTCCGACGATAGCCACCAGCGGTATCTGCTGGGCGTCTGCATACGCCATTTGTTTCTTCATCTTGGCGGGTTCGGGATATACTTCCGTACGAATGCCCTTCTCACGCAATGCTTTTGCCCATGCAAGAGAATAGCGCAGTTCCTCCTCTCCGAAGGCGGCAAACAGCACTTGCGTACCTGTTAACATTTCCTCCGGATATAGGTTCAGTTCGTTCAGCACATCATAGATGCGGTCAGCACCGAAGGATATACCTACGCCACTCACGCCCGGCATTCCGAATATACCCGTCAAGTTGTCGTATCGTCCGCCACCGGTGATAGAGCCCATCTCTACATCTTGCGCCTTCACCTCAAAAATAGCACCCGTATAGTAATTCAGTCCGCGCGCCAGACAGAGGTCTAATTTCACCGCCAAATGCAGGTCAGCCTGCTTTGCCAAGCCGAAGATGGTCTTCATCTCTGCCACACCCTTCATACCCGTCTCGCTACTTGCCAAAATCGTCTCCAATTGAGCCAACTTATCCTCGTTGCTTCCTGTGAGGTTCAATATCGGTTGCAACGCCTCAATCGCCTTCATCGTCAGTCCGCGTTCCTGCAATTCCTTATTTACATTCTCCACGCCGATCTTATCCAGTTTGTCGATGGCGACAGTAATATATATCATCTTGTCGGGTTCGCCGATTACTTCTGCTATACCCGCAAGAATCTTACGGTTATTGATGTGCAGCACTACCCGAATGCCGAAACGGCGATATACCTCCTCCACAATCTGCATCAACTCTAGTTCGCTCACCAGCGAATCCGTACCAATCACATCTACATCGCATTGATAGAACTCGCGATAACGCCCTTTCTGCGGACGGTCAGCACGCCAAACGGGCTGAATCTGATAACGGCGGAAGGGGAACTGAATCTCCTCACGGTGTTGCACCACATAGCGGGCAAAAGGCACGGTCAAATCATAGCGTAGCCCTTTCTCGCTCACTTTGTTAGTCAGTTGTCCAATGCTGGCATTGGCTAACATTTCTGCATCTATTGCGCCTTTCCAATCGCCCGAATTCAGTATCTTGAACAGCAGTTTATCGCCTTCCTCGCCATATTTGCCCATTAGTGTATTGAGGTTCTCCATTGCAGGTGTCTCTATCTGCTGAAAACCATATAGGGCAAATACACTCTTGATAGTCGAGAAGATATAATTACGGCGTGCCATCTCTATCGGGGAGAAGTCGCGTGTACCTTTTGGAATACTTGGTTTCTGTGCCATAATCAACGTGTGTTATTTTGACAAATGTTTATAAATCTTTTCTGTTGCGCCTAATTCGCTCTTCACATATTCGGTAGCCTGATAGCCCATCTCGGCTTGATGAGCAAAGGCTTCGTCAAGGGCTTTATTAAGCGTTTCATAGTTGTGTACCGACTGCGCAGCGCCTGCCTCAATCAGTCCGCAAGCCTCGCGGAAATGCGTATATTTAGGTCCGAATAGCACGGGCATTCCATATACGGCAGGTTCTAATGTATTATGTATCCCTGCGCCAAAACCGCCGCCCACATACGCCACTTGTCCGTAGCGATAAATCGACGAAAGCAGTCCCATTGTATCTACCACCAGCACACGCGCATGTAGCAGATTGACGGCTGTGGCTTGCGTGTACCGTACGCAACGCCCCTTCAGCAACAGGAAAATCTGATGCAGGTGATTCTCGTCTGTCTCGTGGGGCACTAAAATCAGTTTTGTATCTTCATGCTCCGTCACATATCGTGCCAAAAGCGCCTCGTCTTGCTGCCACGTACTTCCGGCTACTATCACCTGCTTAGCATCACCTACAAACGTCTCGGCAACGGACACCGACACGGCTTTTGCTTTCACCTCGTTCACCCTGTCAAAGCGCGTATCACCAGCTACCTCACCGCCTTTAATTCCATATTTATCAAGCAGTTGCAGCGACTTGTCATCTTGCACGAATAGCCTGTCAAAACACTTCAGCAATTGGCGATAACCGATGCCCCATGGTTTGAAAAAGAGTTGATTCGGGCGGAAAATAGCGGATATGAGCCACGTCGTAATCTGACGCTTGCGAAGCGCCTTCAAGTAGGCTGGCCAAAACTCATATTTCACGAAGATAGCCATCTTCGGCTGCACCTTATTTAAAAACGCGTGCGCGTTCCTGCGTGTCGCGAAAGGCAGATAGCACACATAATCGGCTTGCCCGTAGTTCTTACGCATCTCGTAGCCCGAAGGCGAAAAGAACGTCAGGAGTACTTTCGTTTTGGGCTGCTCTTTTTTCAGTCGTTCAATGATTGGACGTGCCTGCTCAAACTCGCCTACCGAAGCGGCATGAAACCATATACACCCGCACAAATCGGGGGCATCTTCACGCGACAACGAACGCAAGGTTTCCTGCTGACCTGCCACCAATAGGCGTGCCTTACGATGACCAAAAAGTGCCGCTATTCGCAGTATGAGAAAATAAATTTGCATCAGTCTTATCCAATTTAGGGCGCAAAGTTACAAAAAAATTTGCACATACACAAAAAAAAGTGTAATTTTGCAATCAATTTCAAAAAATATGAAAACCGATACTACGATATTAGCCATCGAATCCAGTTGCGACGACACATCGGCAGCCGTCATTCGCGACGGCATTTTGCTCAGTAACGTCACTGCCTCACAGAAGGTTCACGAGGAATACGGAGGTGTCGTTCCCGAACTTGCCTCCCGGGCACATCAGCAGAATATCGTCCCCGTTGTTGATACCGCTCTCAAGCGTGCCGGCATCGGGCGCGAAGACCTCTCTGCTATTGCTTTCACACGCGGTCCGGGCTTGTTAGGAAGTCTATTGGTCGGCACGTCGTTTGCCAAGGGGTTAGCCCTGTCACTACATATCCCGTTGGTAGATGTCAACCACCTGCAGGGGCACGTCTTGGCGCATTTTGTTGAGCCGTCCGCCGAACTCAAAGCCGCTACGCCAAGCATGGCGAATGTCGAAATCAAGCACCCTACTCTGCCTTTCCTCTGCCTGCTGGTCAGCGGTGGCAACAGCCAAATCGTGCTTGTAGAGGAGAACCGTATCGACGGCGCTACCAAGCACCTGCCTAAAATGACTATCCTCGGTCAGACCATCGACGATGCCGCAGGTGAAGCCTTTGACAAGTGCGCTAAGGTGTTAGGGCTACCCTACCCGGGCGGACCGCATATCGACCGACTTGCCAAACTCGGCAACCCCGATGCCTACCCGCTTGCCAAACCGAATATCGCAGGCTACGACTATTCCTTCTCCGGGCTCAAAACCTCGTTCCTTTATACCCTGCGCGACCTCATGCGCGAACACGGTGTAAGCGACATCGACAGCCTTGCTGCCGCCATTCCTAACCTGCGCGAAGACCTTTGCGCCAGCCTGCAGACTACCGTGATTGATATCCTGATGAAGAAACTCAAGAAAGCCGCTAACGACTTGCACATTGCGTCTGTGGCTGTGGCTGGAGGCGTGAGTGCCAATAGCGGACTGCGCCAAGCCTTTATCGACTTTGGCAAACGCTACCGTAAGCAAGTCTTCATTCCGCCTTTCTCGTTCACTACCGACAACGCCGCTATGATTGCTGCTGCCGGCTATTTCAAGTACCTCGATGGCGAGTTCTGCCCTCTTGAGGAAGTACCTTTTGCCAAAACGAAGATTTGAACCGCCTGAAACAACATATTGCCCGTCTCCTGCCGTACGCTGACGTTATCATCTTTATGGTCACGCTCTTGGCTGCCAATTATTTCTGGAAGTTCACCGTTATGGGTGATGAAGCGGGTTATGGCGCAGTCACATGGTTCGGTATCAACCTCACGCCTGTTTTCGACCGCTTGGCGGAACATACTGCGGCTGCCGTTTATTGGGTAGTTTCGCTTTTCCGCGACACGATTTATCAGGCAGATGCCGTTACGCTTCGGTTCACATCGGGAAGCGGCTCGCGTATTGTGTGGTCATGCACGCCCCTCAAGCAGTCGTTCATCTGGCTGTGTCTGATGTTGGCTACACCGGCTGTATATCATCACACCGTCCCTGTAAATGGCAGCACGTCTTCCACGACGGACGGCACATCTGCCGCGAAGGAACGGGTGCATGCTCGTTGGCACAAACTATGGTATATTCCGTTTGGCTGGATAGTGATTTATCTCTTCAATATCCTGCGTATCTCTGCCATTATGCTTTTTATTGAATTTCACCCCGAATGGTTCAATGTCCTGCATACCTACATTTTCAAATACCTATTCTATGGTATGATGTTCCTCTTGTGGGTAATCTATGTGGAGAAGATTCGGCACGCAAAATCTTCGAAGAAGTAACATAACATCAACATAACATGCTCGATAGTTCCGAGGCATCTTATTGAGACGTAATACCTCATCTGTTATGTCTTTCTGCTTTTGGCTTGCGACTTTTGTTTTTCCACTTGCGACCTTTGTTTTTTGACTTCCTTCTTCCTACTTTGGGCTGGTATTTGGCAGGTGTTTCGCCCATCTCGGCGGGTAC
>JAKSNN010000043.1 GCA_024399755.1 Paludibacteraceae bacterium
AAATGAAGCAACCCAAAATCCTCGGGAGTATAGAGGCGTGTGAGGATAGGATAGACTACCAATCCTATTGCTTGTGCAATAACATTAGCGGAAAGCAAACGAGCACTATTTTTGATTAGAGCATTCATTTTCGTTCACAAAGGTACTGCTTTTTTTCCAAAAGTACAACTTTTCTGCAAAAAATCAGCCAATAATTTGCGTCTTTCATTTTTTTTGCGTAACTTTGCAGTCCAATTTAGTGGTATCATCTTAAAAATAACCAATATGCAACTGAAAAAGTCACCACAAGCGAGCCTTGAAGACAAGAAACTAACGTATGTCCTAATGGGCTTGGTGTTCGTCCTGAGCGTCTGCTATGTCGCTTTCGAATGGACGGAAAAAGAAGTAACAAAGTATGAAGTTGCTGACTCCGAGTTCATCTTTGAGGAAGAAATTGAGATTCAGCAAACCTCACAAGAAACCCCTCCTCCCCCACCACCTCCAGCAGTACAGGAAGTAGAAGTACTGAACGTTGTGGAAGATGATGTGGAAACCGAGAGTATCGAAATCAATACTGAGGACGACAAGAATGAGGAAATCATTATTGCTGCTCCTGTGGAGGCTCCCGTAGAGGAAGAAGAGGAAGAAGAAGTCGTTTTCGTAGTAGTAGAGACGATGCCAGAGTTCCCAGGTGGACAACAAGCCTTGTTCAAGTACTTGAGCGATAACGTGAAATATCCTGTTATTGCGCAGGAGAACGGTATCCAAGGTCGTGTAATCTGCCAATTCGTGGTCAACAAAGACGGTGCTATCGTAGATGTAGAGGTAGTGCGTTCCGGTGGTGACCCATCGTTGGACAAAGAGGCGGTTCGCGTCATCAAGTCGATGCCTAAATGGAAACCGGGTAAGCAACGCGGTAAGGCAGTTCGCGTGAAATACACCGTACCTGTTAACTTCAAACTGCAATAAGCATCATTTTGCACGATGGAATTAGCCCATCGCGACATAGTATATTGTAAGGGTGTCGGCACGAAACGTGCCGACATTCTTCGTAAAGAATTAGGGGTAATAACTGCAATGGATATATTGCGGATTTATCCCTATAAATACATTGACCGCAGTCGCTTCTACAAGATTCATGAGATTGAGGACGAGGATACCTACGTGCAAATCAAAGGCGAGGTAATTGAATGGCACACGATAGGTGTAGGGAAAGCGCAACGTTTGAGCGCTACATTTACCGATGGAAGTCATACTGTAGAATTAGTGTGGTTCAAAGGGGTGCAGTATGTAAAACTGCAGCAACATACACCTTATCTGCTCTTTGGCAAACCCAGCCGTTTCAATCATGAATATAATTTTGTTCACCCCGAATTAACACCATGGAACAAGGTTAATCCTGAGATGACGCAAGGTCTGGAGCCGTACTACAACACGACCGAGGCAATGAAAAGGGCTGGCGTCAACTCGAAAGCAGTGCGGGCGATTATTCTCAATCTTCTTCCTGACCTGAAATTAGGCGTGCCCGATGTATTGGGTGCAGATATTTTGCAGAAGTGGCATCTTATGCCACTGACGGAAGCGTTGCTGCAGGTGCATTTTCCGAAAGATACCATATCCATGCAAAAAGCCAGAGAACGGCTGAAGTTTGAAGAACTATTCTTCATTCAACTGCAGATTTTGCGGCAAATGAAACGCCGCGAACAAGCGGAGGGATTCATAATGCCTATCGTGGGCAGGCACTTCAATCATTTCTACAGGGACTGTCTTCCATTTGAACTGACGAATGCGCAGAAGCGTGTACTACGTGAGATACAAGGCGACCTGAAGTCGGGCAAGCAGATGAACCGTTTGCTGCAGGGTGATGTAGGTAGCGGAAAGACCTTGGTGGCGCTGTTAAGCGCATTGTTGGCGATAGATAACGGGTATCAGGCATGTCTAATGGCACCGACGGAGATCTTGGCTAACCAACATTTCGCTACGATACGCGAACTCGTGAAGGGAACGAATATAGAAGTATCCCTATTGACGGGTAGTACTACACGCAAGCAACGTGAGATCTTGCACCCTGCCTTACGCGCGGGCGCGATACATTTATTAATAGGTACGCACGCACTCATAGAAGATGAGGTGCTGTTTGCTAATTTAGGTTTGGTGATTGTAGATGAGCAACATCGGTTCGGTGTAGCGCAACGGGCTAAACTATGGCAGAAGAATGTGCGTCCGCCTCACGTGTTGGTGATGACAGCGACACCTATTCCACGTACGCTTGCGATGACGCTCTATGGCGATTTGCGTGTCAGTATCATAGACGAATTGCCTCCCGGACGTAAACCTGTACAAACGTTCCATTATTCCATAGCAAAGAGAATGTCCATCAATCAGTTTATCAGTCAACAGATTGATGCGGGACGGCAGGTGTATGTAGTATATCCGCTTATCAAAGAGAACGAGCAATTGGACTTACTTGATTTACAAAACGGGTATAACGAACTCTGCGAAACCTTCCCGAACTATCGCATTTCTATGGTACATGGGCAGATGAAGGCGAAAGATAAAGATGAGCAAATGCAGCGTTTCGTATCGGGTATGACGCAGATTTTAGTGGCAACTACCGTCATTGAAGTAGGCGTAAACGTTCCTAATGCAAGTGTAATGGTGATAGAGAACGCAGAACGTTTCGGACTGAGCCAATTGCACCAATTACGCGGTAGAGTAGGGCGTGGCGCTGATCAAAGTTATTGCCTGTTGCTAACCAAGATGGAACTTAGTGCGGACACTCGCAAGCGAATGGATATCATGGTAGCAACAAATGACGGTTTCCGTATTGCGGAAGCCGATTTACAGTTGCGTGGTCCCGGAGATTTGGAGGGAACACAACAATCGGGCTTGCCCTTTGACTTGAAAATAGCATCGCTCAGCACGGACGGACAACTCTTGGAAGTGGCGCGTCAGGCAGCGATGGAGATATTAGATGCCGACCCGCTGTTGGAAGATGAACGCAATCAAATGTACAGACGTCAACTGGATTTGCTGCGACAAACAGTAACTAATTGGAGCGATATTTCGTAAGGTATGAAGTTAAAGCAGGTTTTTCAATCAGAATATAATGCATATCGAGAGATGTTGCGTAGGGTGCCATCGCTGGTAGTTACAGCGTTTGTCCTGACTGTTGTGTCAATGAATCTACTTGCCAATAAGGAACTTTTTCATACCGACTGGATAGCCTTAGATTGCGGTTTTACGCTGTCGTGGATTCCGTTTCTCATTATGGACTGTATCTGTTGGTTGTATGGCGGAAAAACTGCTGCGCGTTTGTCGATATTGGCGGTGGGTATCAACCTGCTGATGTTCGGGATATTCAAATTAGTGCTGCTGACTCCGGGTATGTGGGGCGAGTACTATGTGACGGAACAGCCGATAGTGAATGAAGTATTAAACCGCACCATCGGTGGCTCTACGTGGATTGTGTTGGGCTCGGCATTGGCGATGTTGGTGGCATCGTTAGTCAATTCGCTCACAAACATAGGCTTATCGCATGTGTTCCGTAAGCAGAAATTTGCTCATTTCGCAGTACGAAGTTTTACGTCCACAGGTTTGTCGCAATTTGTGGATAACTTGGTATTCGCCTTGGTGGTAAGTGTTCCTTTGTTTGGCTGGACTATGCGCCAAACGCTGATGTGTGCGCTAACGTGTGCAATGGCGGAACTAATCTTAGAAATCTGCTTTTCTCCTCTCGGTTACGTTCTTACCAAACAAGCGGAATAACTTAATAATCACCTAAGAGTGGTTGCATGTATGTAGTTGCATTTCACAACGGGCGCAGTCGAAATGTAACGCAAGCATAGTGCCATTTTGCAGGCGGAGATACTTGGGCTCTTTTAACAAAGGATTCTGTTTGCGGCAATGTCCCATTTCATGCAAAAGGCAATAACGGCACGTCATTAACGGAGTGCCGGGCGTTACGTCCATTGTAGGCAGCTGCGTTTGTGGAATTTTAACGTGGGTGATGTCGTGTGTAGTGGCAGATGATAAGGTAGTTTGTAATTCCTTACATACCTGACGACGCCACGAGTTAAGTACGGATATAGGAATGAAGAAGGCTTGCGACAATTGAATATCGACTTGTTCTGGATAGAAAATAGTGTCACCTACTTTCGATAGTTGTTCGCGAATAGTAGCAAGCGCACGTTCTGCATTGTTGGCAGGCTCATGTGTGTACTCGAAGTCGTGGCTAATTTTGCCTATGGTCAGACGAAAACCAGTAGTTGTATCTTTGAAGGAAATCGAAACAGGAAGGCGGCGTTCGGCATGTAGAGAGCGCAGGAAAGTAACGTCAGCGTTGCGGAATAATGGCATAGGGCGTAAGGTAGAAGGAATATCCATACGCGAGGAAGGCAGGATAAACACCTCACTGTTAGTCGTTCTCTCTGTGCCATTTATGGCAAAACCTATATCGCCAGCACATAGCCCATCGCCATTATGAAGCGTGACTCCATCGTGCAATTTAACACGCAGGCGATTAGGACGAGAACCCTGTGGGTAGAGTATGCCCACCTCTTCTCCTGTAGATTTAGGCGTACTCCAATTAGCCATATTAGGCGTGCGCCCATGCAAGAAATAGTCGATTCCCCCACGATGAAAAGTCTTTGCTGGAGAAGGCGTAAAGGTATATTGTACGTGCGCTGTGCGTTGCGAGGGAACGAGTTTATCCAGCAACCGACGATAATAGGCGACGATATTCGTGACATAATCTTTATCCTTCAGTCGCCCTTCAATCTTAAAAGTAGTAATCCCTGCTTCAACGAGTTCCTTGAGCGAAGCAGAGCGGTCTAAATCCTGTAAAGAAAGCAAATAACGCTGGTGGATTGGTTGACCGAAATCGTCTAAAAGTTCTTGATGGTTAGCGTCCAATAAGTCGTATGGCATACGGCACATTTGTGCGCAGCAACCCCGATTGGCACTTCTGCCTAACAGTCGTTCGGACATATAGCACTTTCCAGAGTAAGAGACACACAAAGCGCCATGTACGAATGCCTCTAACTCGATAGTTGTTTGCTGCCGAATAGTGCGAATCTCGTCCAACGATAGTTCGCGAGCCAATACAACACGGCTAAATCCCAGTTTCTCCAATTCAGCAATATGTTCGCTGGTGCGATTATCGCATTGAGTGGAGGCATGTAGGCGCAGAGGTGGCAAATCGTAGGTCAGCAGGCGCAAGTCTTGAATGATAAGTGCGTTCACTCCGATGTGATAGAGTTGCCATGCCATCTCTACTGCTTCTTGCCGTTCCTCCTCAGAAAGGAGTGTATTGAGCGTCACTAAAATATCCACTCCAAATGGACGGGCATATTGGACGAGAGACTGTATATCTTCCATGGTATTGCCTGCGGCTTGGCGTGCTCCAAAGTGTGGCGCTCCAATGTACACGGCATCTGCACCTGCGTCGATAGCGGCTTTGCCCACTTCTAAATCGCGGGCAGGAGCAAGCAATGTAAGAGGATAGTGGCTCATCTTTGGCGCATAAAGGAACTTAATCGGTGCATAGCTATCCCTGCTGTAACACTCACATTCAGCGAATGTTTGGTGCCGTATTGGGTAATCTCAATACAACCATCGCAGAGGTTGATGACCTCTTGTTGCACTCCAAACACTTCGTGTCCGAAGATGATAGCGATAGGCTCTTTGCAAGAGACGATGCGCTGAATAGCCGCTTCGTCCTCAAGGCGGATACTATTGTGAACCTGCTCAATGGCATAGACCTTGTAACCCTTTTGATGGAGAGCGTTGACGGCATCTTTCGTGTCCTTAAAATACTGCCAGTCAACGGTGAGTTCTGCTCCTAAAGCAGTCTTGTGAATCTCGTCGTTAGGCGGACAACAGCATATTCCACAAAGGCAAATCTTCTCCAGCAGAAAAGCGTCTGCGGTACGGAAGACGGCACCTATATTATGCTGGCTGCGGACGTTGTCTAATACAATCGTGAGTGGCAGTTTGTCGGCTTGATGAAAGGCTTCGGCAGTGAGGCGATTCATCTCTGCAATAGTGAGTTTGTTGTTCATAGTTGATAAGGCAATGTGATGGAAAGAGTCTGTTTCTCAGGCAAGAGTTTTACAATAAAGTCTTCGTGAATCGGAATGAGCACTTCACCTTGTTTGCCAGAGAGGGTGAGCAAGATATTCGCTGTGGAGTCGTCCACGGAAACAACTCGTCCTAATTCGCCTTGACTGGTATCAAGCACTTGATAACCCACTAAGTCTTGCCAAGTGACGTTGCTCGCCTGTTCCTCAGAAATGTCCTTGCGGAGCATGTAGGCTTCTGCGCCAATGAGTCGCTGTACTTGCATTTCTGTATCCACTCCTTGCAGGCGGAAAAGCAAGTCTTCTGCCCCTTTGCTGCGCCAATCAGTAACGCGAAAAGGGACGAAGATATTGTCTAAACGCAATATGATAAACTCGGTATCGCTCTCTTCAAAATAATCGTTGAGCATGGTACATTGCAACTCCCCTTGTGTGCCATGCGCTCGGCGAATCGTACCAATATGTAATATCTCGTTTTCTGTAATCATATTTTATCGATTTCTCCTAAGGTAACATAGATGATATAGCCCTCCGTCTCGTAGCCCATATCATGGACAAGAGAAAGATAATTGCGGACTTGCTCTTGGTATTGCGGACGACGTTTCTCACCAAATTTGTAGTCAATAATAACGGCTTTTTGCCCTTTTAACATAATCCTATCTGGACGATAGGTGTTGCCCGTCGGTGTCAAGATGTCCTGCTCGCGTAAGATGGTATATCCGCTATCCGAATCAAACCAATCAAAATCACGTACAAGTGCCTTGAACTCCGCTAAGGCTTGGTGCATTTGCGGAACATCAGACTCGCGGATACGTCCACTGATAAGTAGCGCTTGCAGGGCTTTGTTCGCCTCATCAAAGGTGTCAATCTCTGCCAACCAATCGTGCATCATACTACCAAACTCCTGCTGTGTAAGGTTCTCCTCCTGACTGCGATGTTGCTTGAGTTGTAGGCGTTTTCCAATCGGACAAGAACAATACTTAGCCTCTGTAATGACGGCAGTGCTCCTCTTTTCTTCTTGTGTAAATGGGGCTTTTGCGCCTTTTTCATACACGTTGTCGGTCAGTTCATCTTGCAGCAAGATACTCAGCAAGTTGCCGATGTTCTTTAGGCTGGGCTCGCCTTTTTGCGTGTAGGCGGGCATTTGCCCGAAGGCATACAATTCGCGTTTAGGACGAGTAAAGGCGACATACGTGAGGTTGAGATTATCTACATACAGGTTAAGCAGTTCTTCATAGTATTCCTTGGCGAAATGTGTTTTTTCCAAATCCTTGGTAAAATCAATTGGGACAATTGGTAGTTGGTTGAAAGGGGCATGCTGTGGGGTACACCATAAGATGTTCGTTTTATTGCCATGTGAGGTGCTGATGTCCCAATCCAAGAACGGAATGATGACTGCATCAAACTCTAATCCTTTCGACTTATGAATCGTCATCACCTGTATCGCATCGCTTGAAGCAGAAGCAGGAATAGATAGTTTTTCGCACACGGTTTCCCAATAATTAAGGAATGCACCTGTGTCCGCTGTATTGTTTGTGACGTACTGATATACGCAGTCTTGAAAAGTCGTTAGGTAGGCGGCGGCATGTTCCCAAGAGGCTAAATTTAGACTATCAATCAAGTATTGCACCTGCTCGTAGAGCGATAAGGTCTGTGCATGACGAATCGCCTCGTTTTGCTCATCGGTAAACAAATCTTCGGGCGTTTGTAGGGCTTGCAACATCTTTTCTTGCGAGTCAGCATAGATGTGTTCGGCAAATACGAGGTGCAGGCGTGCTTTCAGCATTTGGTCGTCAGGACGCAGGCTGAGAGCCAATAGGGTAGTAAGGACTTCTATGGCGGGGTGACTGCTGACTAACAAGCCTTCGGCTGATTCTACGGAATAGCCGTGCTTGATGAGGTATGACGCTACCATGCTGGTTTCGTAACCCTTACGCACCAATATCGCCACGTTGCCAAACGAGATGTGTCTGCTTTGTAAGTCCTCCAAAATAGGTAATAGTCGCTCCAACGTTAATTCTTCTATCTCGGCTTTCTTGCCTGCATCAGCGGGAAAGAACTCGATATGTACATAACCGGGCAGATCTATCTTTTGGGCTTTCTGCACTAAGGTCTGATAGGCAGATTGAATGCTGTGTTGGTAGTTGGAATCTTTGCTGCTTAGTTGTGCATCTGCCCAATCAGCATAGAGTTGGAAGATATGATTATTGGCTTCTACCACTATGGCACTACTGCGGAAGTTAGTGTCCATTTTAGGCAAGTTGCAATGGTGGAAATAGGTGTTGATTTGTTCCAGCAAGTGCCAATCGCTATTGCGAAAGCGATAGATACTCTGCTTGATATCACCTACAATAAGATTATCGTCTCCGTTGGCTTCGGATTCTTGCAGCAGAGGGAAGAAATTGTCCCACTGCAGATGTGAGGTATCCTGAAACTCGTCAATCATGAAATGACGCAGACGATTACCGATTTTCTCATAGATAAAAGGCGATTCTGCTCCGTCAATAACGCGATGTAAGAGTAGATTGGTGTCGGATATAGGTAAGCGGTTGAGTTCTTGGTTGGTACGCTCTATCTGTTGTTTGATTTCCACTAAAAGCCCTAATTCGTTGAGGCGTTTGAGGATAACCATAGCGGTCAAGCCATCTTTGCGGCATTGGATTTGGTCATCATCTAAATTGCGCTTTCGTCCGATTTGTGCATGCAGTTCGTTCCAGCGATTGACGAGTTCCTGCATTTGCTGTTTATAGTCTGATAGCACGGCAGGACTTGCTAATACCTTACGTAGTTCGGGCAATTTTGTTTGCAAACGTTCGGTAAGTAATTCGCCTGCAATGTCGGTCAGTTGTAGCTTTGGGTTCCATGCTTTTTGGTTGGCAATGTTCTCTTGTGCCATGGTGCTGAGCCAACTGAAAGAAGGATTATCGGTGGTGCTATTTTGATGTACCGAGAATAGCAGGTCGTCAACGGCTTGCTCTACAATCTCTTTCTCTTGAAGCGAGACGTTGTAGGTGGCAGGCAAACCTAATTCGCGAGCAAAGAGACGCACTACCTGCTGGAAGAAACCATCAATCGTGCTCACTTGAAAGCGCGTATAATCTTGCAGTATCGCGAATAGATATTGCTTGGCACGTTGCTGTAGTTCGGTATCAGAGAACGAGAAATCACGTTTGAACTCCTCGTAATATGCCGATTGCTGTGGAGCAGTTGCCAGTTGGTTGAGTTCTTTCAATATACGCGCTTTCATCTCGGCAGTGGCTTTCTTGGTGAAAGTGACGGCCAAAATCTCTGCATAAGGCGTTTTATGCGAAGTGGCAGAGGATAGAAGCAGGCGGATATATTCCTTGGCTAAAGTGTATGTCTTTCCGCTACCTGCGGAGGCTTTGTAGATATTGAGCATAGTGGTAAGGTTTAATTTCGGACAGTTAAAACATCATTGGCATAAGTCGTTTGGTAACGCAAAAGCGGATATTTGGCAATGCCTTTCGTGGGAATGGCGTAGCCAAAACTCAAATCATAATGTTCTCCGCATGTGGGACAAACGGCAAAGAATCCATCTACATACACGGGTTTATCGCGCAGCAAACAATGCGGGCAGCAAAGATCAAAAGCGCAATACTCGGCATTGTTATTGATATATACCAACACGCCGCTATATCCGTAAGCATCGGAAGGTGTAGCGGGCAAGTGTTGTCCATTGGATAGCGTGAATCCTTCTTTATTTAGGATAAGCCACGTACCGACATTTTCGGGCTTGAAATGTACGTACATACCCGTATTCGTATTGATGCGAAAGCCGATGGGATATTTGGGCACAGGGTTGTGCATCGTGTCTTCTTCGCACGCTACAAGTGCGAAGGCTATGAATATGAGTGTGATAAGCCGCCTCATTTTACTGCGGACAAGTGGATAGTGAAGATTAGGGTAGAATAAGGGGGAATATAACTGCTTGTACCTTCCGTTCCGTTACCGTCAGCACCATAGCCTATTTCGTAAGGAATATATAGTTCGATATCGCCATGAGTATGAATCTTCTTCAGTCCCTCCGTAAATCCAGCAATGGTCTGCCCTAATACAAAATTGCCGGTACCTCCGTCAAAAGGCATACCGTTAATCAGTTTGCCCACATAGTCGCAGGTTACGGTACTTGCGTTACTGGGTTTCGTATCGGTGGGGTTTGGGTCTGCCAGTATGCGATATTGCAACCCGGAAGAGGTGACATGGAAAGCCGTGTCGTTAGTATGATTGAGTTTGTTTTGCTTCAGCCACACTTGGTTTTCCACTTTCCAATCAATCCAGTTATCGCGTTTGCAACCTGCAGCGAATAGAACGACGGCTATCAGTAATAAGATGTTTCTTTTCATGGTGATGTTATTTTGTTATCCATTTTTCGGGGTCTAACAAAGTCTTGTCCTGATAAATAGATAGTTGTATCTCTGTTTTGTTATCTTGTTCAGCATCGGTATAAGCTGTGCCGATTTTCTGTTTAGCGGTTACCTTATCGCCTTGTTTGATGCTCAGTTTGCTCAGCCCTAAATATACGCTTCGATAGTTACCATGTTGAATGATTACTGCGTAGGTATTGCCTGCCATGAAGCAACTTGTTACCTCACCGTCGTAGATACTGCGCACGCCTGCTCCTGCTACCGTTTGGATATATATGCCTTTATTTTCGGTTACAACATCTTGATAAATAGGGTGTTGCTGCTTACCGAAGTGTCGTGTTATCGTTCCTTGTTCCACAGGCCATGGTAGTCGTCCTTTATTTTGCTCAAATCCGCCCGCCAATAGCTGTTGCTCTTTGGTCATCTTGGTTTTTGCTTGATCCTTTACCTGTTGCTTAATCATATTCTCAATGCGTTTGTTGAGGGCATCTGCTTTCTTTTGTTGGTTGGTCAGTTGGGCACGTAGGTCTTTCTCTTTCTTTTGCAGTTCGCTTAACATCTGCTTTTGCTTGCGCTCGTCACGGGCAAGATCTTCTTGTTCACGTTGACGGCTTTTGAGTGCAACTTGTTTGTCATCGCGATTGTTCTGTAACTGCTCGTTTTTGATGTCTATATCTGTTTGTACCGCCTCGATCTGGGCTACTTGCCGTTGACGGTAGTGAGCAAATTCCTGCATATACCGAATGCGCTGAACTGCTTGTTGAAACGTCTCTGCGGAAAATAGAAAAACGAGTGGCGACTGTTGCATCTGTGCGAAGTGAGTCTCACGCACCAGACGTGCGTAGTCGGCTTTTAGGTTCTCTAATTCGCCTTGCAGCGTGTTTCGTTCCTCGGTAAGTGATGCCATTTCGCTATCTAACGCACGAATCTCGCTACCTAAACTATTGATTAGTTTCTTCTTGTTTTGGATATTCGTGTTGATGAGCTCCAACTTATTGGCAGAAGCCTTTTCGTTTTTCTTGGTCTGCTCCAGCATTTTGTTGGTGTTTGCAATTTGCTTTTGCAATTGCTTCTGCTGTTTTTGCAGTTGCTTCACGTTGTCGGCAGCCGAAGGAAGTGCCAAACAAAGCAGCAATAGATATGTTACGATTCGTTTCATTTCAGTAGTTCTGCAATAGTTCGTTTTTGATATTGTGTTAGGTTTTGTTGACGTGTGTTAACAGGTACATCGGTTTGTGTGGCAGGGTAGGTAATGCGTAATGTCAGCGTCTTCCCTAATGCTGTAAATGTATAGTCTGCTTGGTTGCGTTCTGGAATATCACCTTTGCCGACTGCTATCTCTTGCAGCAGGGTGTAAGTCATTTTCGGACGGCAAAAACGATTGATTTCTGTGTAATTGGTTTGCACATATTGATGGTTGATTTTGTCGACTACGACAATCGTTTTCGGTGTGGCTTCCAGCCGAAACATCTCGATTCCTAACATCGGTTGCACAGAGATAATCGTCAGCGAATCGTTTACTGCCCACATGGAGCATTTTGCTTGATAGGTTTGATTGTCAATGCTTGCTGTGGCTTGTGCGTTGCGTGTCAAGCGGGTATGCCACGTGGGCTGTGCAGGTTGCTTGGTGGGTTGTGTCGTTACAACCGCCTTCTTCGCCTGACAACTTACGAGCAAAAGGGCAATGCCGATGGTGGTTACTATGTTAGTGATGGATAACTTCATAATGTTGTTGAATCACTTGTTTATCGCTATCGTTTTGTACATTATTGAGTGCCTTGCGGATATAGAACTCTGCCAGCATGTCTTGTCCTTGCAGGTGCAGAATCCATGCGTAGGTATCAAGGAATGTCGGGTTCTCTGGCTGCTCTTGTATTGTGATTCTGCTCATTCGTTCTGCTTCTTTTAGGTCGCCGTTGTGAGTGGCTAAGAGGTATGCGTAGTTATTGAGAATACCCAAGTTACGCGGGTCGATTTCCAAAATCTTTTGATACATTTGTATGCGTTGTTCCAAAGGCGCATTTGTATAGTCTAATAGTTCAACTTTGAAGAGTAAGAAATGCAGATTCGTAGGGTCTTCTTCCAGATAATCGTCAATGGCGGCGATAGCTTGTTTGGGTTTATGCCACATTACGTAAGTCTGATAGCGGTTGAGTGCGCTGTAGGCATCATAGCCTTCGATAGCGTCTATTCGGTCTTGTACGCGAATAGCCTGTTTATAACGCTGTGTATGCAGGTATATCTTTCTCAAGTACTCCCATCGTTCCGTATCTTTCGGGTTGTCTTTCGTGGCTTGCTCCACGATACGTGTGGCTTGCTTAATCGTAGTTTGATGTTCTTTGCCGCTAAGTGTGTCTGTTCGTTGCATGAGGGCGCTTGCGTAGTGCTTCCAAAGGTCTTGTGGATTGGCGTAATAGGCATCACGGTAGTAGGCATCTGCCTGTACGGGTTTGCCAAGGGCTTCATAGATGAGTCCGAGATAATCTTTGGTTGCTCCGTCGTTGGGATTGATTTGCTCACAGAAGCGCAGTAGCATCAAGGCTCGGTCGAATTGATTGTTCTCGATGGCACCTTTGGCTGCGTAGAAGTAATACGCAAACTGAGCCTCTTCTTCGGGACTCATTGCAACTGTTGGCGTTGTCTTCTTCGCCTTTCCCATTACCAAAACGGGAATCAGTAGCAGCACTATGATTACTCTCACTTTCACTTTCACTTTCGACTTTTGACTTTCGACTCTTAATTCTTAACTCACTAAAACCCTCCGCTATGTCCAAATCCCCCTGTGCCTCGTTCCGTTTCGCTAAGTGTGACGACCTCTTTCACGCAGGCTTGCTCGTGCTGTGCAATCACCATCTGGCAGATTCTTTCTCCGGGTTCAATCGTTTGTGCTTCGTTGCTGAGATTTATCAGGATAACGCCAATCTCGCCTCTATAGTCGGCATCTATGGTACCCGGTGTGTTCAGCACGGTAATGCCTCGTTTGAGTGCCAATCCGCTTCGTGGGCGAATCTGTGCTTCGTAACCGATGGGCAACTCGATGTATAGTCCCGTAGGGAATAGTTTTCGTTCCATAGGCTGCAAGGTTACGGGCGAGTCGATGTTGCAACGGATATCCATACCGGCAGCCTGTTCGCTTTCGTATTTCGGCAGAGGGTTGTTGCTGAGGTTTTTTATCTTCAGTTCCATGATTGTCAAAGTGTTAGAAACGTTTTTCCGCTAACACGCGCAAGCCGTCTTCTACGATACGTATGTGTATATCTTTTTCCATTTCTACGGGGTCGCCGTCCAGATGGAATGGTGCTGCACTTTCGCGATAAAGCATAATGTCGCGTGCTTGAATCGTGTTCATGAAGAGGCTGCTGTCAATCATTTTCGTAAAGAGTCGCAGCGCCAACGCAGGAGCGCCGAGTAAGGCGGAACTGCTCATTAGGCAGATATCCATTTTGCCGTCTTGTATGCTGGCTTTTGGTGCGATAAAAGCATCGTTCCCCCATTGGTTGGCATTGGCAAAGGTCACTAAAAAGGCTTTTTGTGATAGGTTGATGGTCTTTTCGCCTTCACGTGTTGCATTTTCTACGATGTGGTAAGTCTGTGGGGAATAGGTCACGATGTCTTTGATGATTTTCTCCACGTATGTGCTAAATCCGCGTTTGCCTGCAGCAGCAAATTCGTCGGCAATCAGGGCATCGAAACCTGTCCCGCAAGTAGTCACGAAAAGTTTGTCGTTGGCTAATCCGTAGTCAGCTTTGATTACTTCCGCATGGTTGAGCATCTCGATGGCGCGGTTGATGCGCAGGGGGATATTCAGGTGACGGGCAAATCCGTTTCCGCTGCCGATAGGAATTACACCCAATGCCGTTTCCGTATCCCGCAATCCTCGTGCTACTTCGTTGACAGTGCCGTCACCGCCTACTGCTACCACGGCATCAAAGCCCATTTTAGCAAATTGCCGAGCAAGTGTCTCTCCATGCCCGGCATGTTCTGTGAAAACGATATTTTCGAGCCATTGGTCTTTGTCCAATAATTCTTGAATCATTTTAGGCAGTTTCTTCTTGTTCTGCGTTCCCGAAATAGGATTGATGATGAAGGCGATATTTTTCATACGTAGTTTTATGTTTAGCGTGCAAAGATACAACATTTTTTTTAATTATGCAAGTGTTTTTCGGAAAAAGATAGATTTTATCTATCTAACGTGGATTAAATGCTTATTTTGTTGTGTGTCTCAAAGTATTTTTGTACCTTTGTTTCGTTAAATGCGGAATGTATGAATATATTTACTTCTTCAGATGTGCGCCAATTGGAGGCGCGTGGTATATCGCTTGAGGTGGCAGAGCAGCAGTTGCAGGCGTTTAAGACGGGTTTTCCTGCATTGGATATTGTCGGTCCGGCTACGCTCAAAAAAGGCATTCTCTCGCCCAAGCGTAAGG
>JAKSNN010000044.1 GCA_024399755.1 Paludibacteraceae bacterium
CGCCGCAAGCGGCTAATGTACGATGTACGGTTGTTTTATTTTTGCTTTTTGATTTCACCTGTTATTGCCTTTCGGATAGCCTGCGGTTTGGAAGTGATGGCAGGCAAAGACAAATAACGGAACGTTTCCTCAAAGTCCCAATTAGCCTTGAGCGTAAACGCTGACGGGAAATAATATACAGGTTCAGGTTGGCGATGTGTAGCCCAATCCCCCGTCGTAAAGCGTCCATCACCATTAAGGTCGAGATAGAGACGCATATAATACGTGACAGGCGCAAGATGCGGGAACAGCGTACCACTTTCGGTTGCAGGCAGTTCGGTGACCACCTCGTCCTTTTCGTTCAAGAGTTGCAGTCGGGCCTGCACATCAAACGGCTCAACAAACATCTTGATGGTGGCATATTCGTCCATTGACTTGACCTTGAGTTGAAACTTCGTAGCCTGAGAAGTAACGCCATAGATGTCGCACGCAGCAGCCGAATCAACACGGAGTTCGTACTGTTCTTCAGGTTCAACGGGGAAGATAACCGCAAAAGACAAATGAGCAGAATCAAGCGGCAAAAAGGTAAACCGCATTGGCTGATACACCGTATCTACTTTGTGAAACAAGCGAAGCGATGTATCGGGAAACGAGGCTATCGGGAAAGCCGATGTCAAGCGTAAGGTATCAAAGACTTCAAATGACGAAGAGGCATTGGACGCAAGCGTTAGACGGCGTTCACGAGCCTTCTTCTGTTGATTCTCACGGACTTTTGGCGAAAGGTTAGGTTCGCGCCAAACCGCCAAAACCGTATCACAAACCAACTCCAAACGATAGAGCGAATCCGTCCTAAAATAAGTAAGCGCCATTGCCAGAGAATCCTGTCTGATTGCCACGGAGTCGGTAAGCCAACAGGTAAGCGTATCCCGGGAAGGCGATACCTGCCACAATGCGTAAGGCGACCAATCTTCCCATTCAGACACAATAACAGAGGAATCGGGGACAGGGATAGGGCGAACGCTTGGCAATGAATCTTGCGGAGCAGAGAAAACAAGCGAGAAGCGATGTGCCTCTTTGCGTTGAGCACGTTGGAAATAGAGACGTTTCTTTTCCTCCTGAAAGAAGAAGAGCGACAACGTATCTGCCATAGAATCAGGCAGAACGGGCGCAAACAACGTATCCATAAACGCTAAGCCCTCGCCCGGCTGATAGAGATAATCACGACTGACATCTTGCAAAGCGTAGAGACGGTAAGTGCCCGCACGCATGTTTTTAACTTGGAAATGCCCTAACGTATCGGTTCGAGCAATGCGCGTAAACGGAAGGGTGGAGAAAGCCGAGTCGTGCAGATTGGCATGCACACCAACCAACACACCCGAAACGGGATTGAGCGAAGCCGCATCGTACACGTTGCCCGAAAGCGACAGCGAATCTATTACATCTCCCGTGGAAAAAGCATAGGCATAGTTCGGCAAAGGATTATGCTCCGTAAAATCACAAATAGACGCTCCAAAATCAATGGTATAAGTAGTAGAATCAAGCAAAGGCTGCTGAAAAGCCAACGTCAGTTTCTTACCAATTGCCTTGACCTCGGGAGGCGTTTGCTGAGGCGGTGAAACAAGCACATTATCCGACACGTTATCAAGAGATATATACTCGTCGAACTGTACCTCCAAACGGTTGCCCTCAAAATGCAATGTACCATTTGCGGGTGTCTCTTTGACAACCACAGGCGGGATAGAGTCCTTCGGTCCTCCTTGCGGTCCAAGCCCACGATTAGCGCACGACGCCAATGCCATAGCAACCAAGCAGAGAACAATATCAAAGGACTTCAAACGCATAACCTTGAGATTGGAGATAGTCGATAACCCGCGGCACAGCCGCTAACATACGAGAACCCGACTTGAGCGAATCATGGAAATTGATGATGCTGCCATAACGAACATTCCGGCGCACAATGTCAAACAACCTATCGGCAGAATAAGCAGCATCATAATCGTGGGTCAGAATGTCCCACAAAACAATCGTGTAACCTGCTTGGCGCAGAGCACGTTTCTCGGCACAAGTCATTCTGCCATACGGGGGACGGAATAAACGAGTTTGCAGCACGGCATCAGCCTGCTCCACATCACGCATATAATCGACTATAGGACAGCACGTTCCGCGCAGATGGTGATAAGTATGATTGCCTATAGAATGTCCTTCCTCGCGTACTCGGTGAAGCAAATCGGGATACTTAACAGCATTATCAGCCACCATGAAAAACGTTGCTTTAACGCCTTTTTCATGCAAAATATCAAGAAGTTGTGGCGTTACTTCGGGAATAGGTCCGTCGTCAAATGTGAGATAAACCACAGGACGCGACATATCTTTGCGCCACAGCACACCTCGATAGAGACGTTGCAGAAAAGTCGGTATTTGGTAGTTTATCTTCACAATAAGCAAGGTTTATTCCACCAAAGCGGCAGCACCTAAGACGGCAGCATCGGCTTCATTGAGTCCGGAAAAGAGCACCTTCACCTTACCTCTCCAAAGCGGCAACACGTTGTCGTTCAGGGCACGCACAACAGGATCAAGAATCCAATGCCCAGACTTGCACAATCCACCGAAGAGAATTATCGCTTCCGGAGCAGAGAAGGCTACAAAATCAGCCAACGAGCGTCCTAAAATCGTACCCGTATAATCGAAAATCTGCTTGGCTACTTCATCGCCTTTTTCAGCCGCATCAAAGACGTCTTTTGATGTGATATGGTCGATTGGCAGTTGACGCAAAAGTGTGTCTTTCGCGGACGAGGAAACAATCTCCTTAGCGGTACGCGCCACACCCGTGGCACTTGCATACGCCTCTAAGCAACCTTTCTTGCCACAATTGCAGGGACGCGCAGCATCGGTATAGTCAGCACAAGTATGCCCTAATTCGCCGGCAAAGCCGTCATGTCCATAGACAAGTTTGCCGTCAATAACAATACCCGACCCTACTCCCGTACCGAGGGTAATCATAATAAAGTCTTTCATCTCGCGCGCTACGCCATAGCGCATTTCGCCCATGGCAGCAGCGTTGGCATCATTGGTAATACGGCAAGGCAAACCAAAACGTTTGCTCATCAATTCGGCAAAGGGCACTACCCCATGCCAAGGCAAATTCATAGCCTGCTGAATACAGCCCGTATAAAAATTGCCATTCGGCACTCCTGCACCAATACCACGAATGTTGGCAATACCTCCAACCTCGCGTATGATAGGTTCGGCAGCAAGATAGAGCGCGTCAATATAAGTTTCAATCTGACTATAATCTTGTGTTTTAATGGAGGTGCGGGCTACCACTTTTCCTTCTGCATCAACGATGCCAAGAACGGAATTAGTGCCTCCCATATCGAGACCGAGAACGTAATTCATTTGTGATTTGTGATTTGTAATTTGTGATTTATTATTTGTGATTTGTGATTTATTATTTTTATATTTGTTTTTCACGACTGCCAAAAAGCGCGTACCAAAGGATATACAACATCGCAATCAACGGTACGATATAACTTGGGATAAAGCCCATACGGTCGGCTAAATGACTTTGCACGATAGGTAAGATACCTCCGCCAAACACCATCATCATAAAGAGTCCGCTGGCAATACTGGTATGTTCGCCCAGACCTTTCACAGAGAGGTTGAAGATTGCCCCCCACATGATACTGGTGCAGAAACCGCACAACACGAAGCACATTGCACCTGTAGGTATCTGCTGGGTAATGAAGGTAAACGTATTCTTATCAATAGCAGGGAAAGCAACCGTAGAATGATCACCGACAATCATACCCACAATCAATAACACTGCACCTACTACACTAACCGCCGTCAGCATAGAACGTGAAGAAATCTTACCACCGACCAAGCCTCCTGTCAGCCGTCCACAGAGCATCAAGAACCAATATGAGCCTACAATGATTCCGCTAACGGAAGGTAACACACCAACCTCCGGAGAGGTGAGATAGAGATTAGTAACATTAGCAATCGTAACCTCCATACCCACATAGAGCCAAACAGCCAACATACCCAAAACAAGGTGACGATAACGCAACGTAGCACATATCGCTTGTCCCATGCTCTCCTGTTGATCAGCACGTTCCATACGTGCACGGGCAGCCTCCAATTCGGGTTCCGGAATATGGGCAAAACACAATACGATAAACGCAAACGCAAAAATACCCATTGCAATAAACAAAGCAGGATTAGCATCGGTAATTTGCGTATCTTTGGACACCGTTCCGATGAGATAGCCAATCAAAATAGGCACAATCGTAGCATTCAAACTATTGCAACTGCCTCCCCATTGAACCAATTGATTACCGCGACTGCCGCCTCCGCCTAAAGTATTGAGCATAGGGTTGACAATCGAATTAAGCATACACATAGAGAAGCCGCTAACGAAAGCACCTGTAAGATACACGCCAAAACTTGCCAAATGCCCGCTTAAAAACGTAATGCACACACCGATGAAACCTATACCGACAGCCAACAAAGACGTAACCTTATAGCCATAGCGTTTGAGCAGCATTCCTGCAGGTAAGCCCATGCAGGCGTATGCAATAAAATTAGCGGCATTACCCAACTGCGACATCGCATTGGTTGCCTTAAACTGGGCGCGAACAATCACGCCAAAAGGGTCTTGCATGCCCGTAACGAAGGAAATCATGCCAAAAAGGAAGAACATGATGATAATCGTCAGAACATTAGAGGATTGAGTTTTTGATTGTACCATATTATTTAGGATTTATTTATTACACATTTCTCTCTCAAGGAACTTCATAATACGGCGATGAAGGTGCTCATAGTTGGCACGACGCTTGAGAAAATGGTTATCATCGGGATATATTTGCATTTCAAACTGCTTACCTGCCTGCACCAACGCATCTACATAAAGCATCGTCTGCTGAGCATGCACATTATCGTCTGACAAGCCATGTACCAACAATAAATCGCCCTTCAGGTTCTCTGCCATATCGGGCAAAGAACAACCGCGATACCCTCGGTCATTCACCTGCGGGCGACGCATATAGCGCTCCGTATAAGCGGAATCATATAAACGATAATCCGTCACAGGTGCAATGGCAATACCACACAGGAACGGACTATTCGGCTGACTCATCGTCATAAGCGTCTCAAAACCACCGTAACTCCAACCGCCTATACACATACGTTTGGCATCTACAAAAGGTAGCGTTTGCAAATAAAGAGCAGCGGAAATTTGGTCTTCCGCTTCCTTCTGACCAAGTTCCATATAAGTTGCATGACGAAATGCCGTACCTCGTCCACCCGTACCACGTCCATCTACACAAACAACAAGAAAGCCTTGCTCGGCCAAATACTGCTCCCAATTCTTACGCCATTGGTTGAGCACTCGTTGGCTCTCAGGTCCGCTATATTGCAGCATAACGACAGGATATTTCTTTGCAGCGTCAAATCCCTGCGGACGCAGCATCCAGCCATTTAGCGTGTCGCCTCGCCCGGTAACAAACGAGAAGAACTCCATCGGATTCAGGCGAAGAGTTTTCCACTTGGCAGCCAAAGCATCGTTGTTGAGCAAGTCTTTCTCCTTTTGCACTTTGCCATTGGCATATTTATACAAGGTGTAACGCGCAGGTGTTTCTATGTTCTCGAAGCGGTCAATATAGCGCGTCATATCGTCCGAGAAACGCAGACTATGTATGCCATTGTTGTCGGTAAGAGGAGTGAGAATATTCTTCTTGATATTTAACGCAAAGCATTGGCGCGTCATAGGTGTAGTAGCCTGCTGAAAGAAGAGCGTTTGCGTCTTTTCATCAAAACCATAAACAGCCGTAATGTCGTGCCCGTCCGTTGTCAATTGGCGTTGTAACATACCTTGCGTATCATATAAAAAGGCTTGTCGCCAACCACTACGCTCGCTCACAAGAACGAGTCGATTATCGCTTAGCCATTGCCACTCGTCCCACGACGAATAATCCACCCAACCCGTTTCACTCTGCTCCGAATAGAAGGTACGCGAGACTGTAGATTTAGGATTAGCCAATAGCACGTCCATCTTCGTCTGGTCGCGATTGAGACGCAAAATAGCCAATTCGGCTTCTTTCACTTCCTTGCCTTGTTCTATGCGGTTTGTCCAACCGAGACGAGGGAAATAAACTTTCTCATCATCGCCCGTCTGCATAGTCTTAATGCTCTTATATTGCACATCGTACACACACACGCATGCCTTAGCATTAGGTTCACCCGCTTTGGGGTAACGCAAACTATCAATACGCGGATAAGTCAAGCGTTTGCCGTCTTCGCTCAAAAAATTCTGCCAATAGAAAGTCGGCACTTCCGTCTCATCAAGACGCACAAAAGCCAATTGCTTGGAATCAGGAGAAAAGGCATATAGTGCAGTCGTAGAAAATTCTTCCTCATATAGCCAATCAGCGACACCATTGATGATATTAGGATTCTCATCCGCGGTAACCGCCACCTCCGTACCGAAATCGGTTTTGTAAAGATAGATATTATTGCCTTTAGCGAAAGCAATATACTTGCCATTAGGCGAAATTTGCGGGTCGCGCACAGCACCCCCACCCAAAAGTTTACGAGTGTGTTTCTCGTTATCCACCACATACCAATCCGCCACAAAAGAACGGCGGAAGAGTTGCTTTTTATTCTCATAATCAAGCGAATAGCGTTTACCCGTATCGCAATAGAGCACACTATCCTGCTCACGAGAAGACATTGTCTTGGGCTTGTATTCGCCCGATAATATATCCGTCAATAAATCCGCCTGCACCAATGCCGGCAACAATAGAAACGCAAATAAAAAATATCTCTTCATAACCTGCCTTTTATGGGCAAAAAACAAAACATATACCTCTGCCCTTCAATAACAACGCGCAAAGGTACAAAAAAAAATTCAATTACGCAAGCGTAATGACTTTTTTCCGTCAATTATATGAATTTCGTATATCCCGAAAGGCACTATAAACTCCCCTTGAGGCTGAGCCAACGTTTGATGTACATCTTCCTGATGTCCAAGCGGATACGAAGTATATTGAGTTGCCTTCTTGTTATACGGAAATAATAGAATACCCCCACTTTGGAAATTTCCCAAATGCTCCAACCTAAAGACAAATGGGTCATCTAAATTCTCCACGTACGGATATAGTGCATACATTTTGCCATCAGAAATGCTTCTATAATAAAATAGCCACGTACTATCTTCCGTTAAACGATAGTTCCACTCTCCATACGAAGCAGACAAATGGTTTTGCTTATTATGCCAAATAAATTGTTCTGACTCAATATGCTGGATTGTTGCAGTGGAATCGGTCAAGAACGTGATGCCATAGGCTTGCGATTCACCGGGGGTGCTCAAAAGACACCATTGCTTTTCGCCAAAAGTATTTTGAGAATACCGGATAGATGCTTCTATCGTTGCTATTTGGGCATCTTCAACACCTCCATAGGCAACTATAGAAAGGGCGCAACCTATTAAATACTTGCCTGATTGGGGCTGCAATAACTGCCAACGCCCCTCTTGCGCATCCGCTGATTGATAAAGAGCATAAAATGTTTGATTCTGTTGAGGATAAATCGTAGTTCCTGCAGGCAAATAATCCGGCTGCAATTTTGTATCCTCAACAGGCGATTTTGTCCAACCGACAAAGTGCCAATCGGCATTCTCCCATGAATTTGGCGGCAACACGATTCCCGATCCCTCTTCCTGCTCTGTAATTGATTCTATAGTATTACCTGTATTTGTCACAAAATCAACAGTATATGGAGTTGGTGCAGAGCGCTTATATTCGATGGATACCGATGCCACATAAAGAGAATTGGAAGTGGCTTCTACCACTAATTGCATCTTATCTGTCTCACAAACCAATGCAGGAGAAAAAGATTGGCTAACCTCGACCCATTCTTCGCTAAAATTGCCATGCCACACAGAAGAGGCAAACGAGGCGTTCTTAATCTCCCAAGCGATACTATTATTAACAGAAAAAGTGAGCCAACCAGCCCCACTTTTCTTATTAGATTTCATCTCCAGCGATATACGTTGAATCTCTTGTCCTTGCCAATTTAAGAAATTGAAAGTCATAGAGTTACCTTGTGTCAATTGTGTTTTTGTTCCTGTTGTTGCAGACTGGACACACTCCACCTCCGCTCCTTTCGGCATATCACCGGAAATGTCAATGGAAGTACGACTGCTAACAGTAAACGTAACGATACTGAGAAGTATTTGCCACATAATGAAATAAGAGATTAGAATTTAGATGGTATATGCCAGCGCCAGAAAAGAGTAGATTGCCAGCGACGAGAGAATTTGTAGAGCAGAATGGTAGTGAGTATGCCTATAAAAATACCCGCAAAGACGTCAAGAGCAAAGTGCTGACTCAAATAGATACGGCTATAGCCTCCAAGCGAAGCCAATAAGAAAAAGAAAAATGCAAGCACTGCACTAAAGCGACAAGGCTTATCGGAAATGGCGAAAGTAAGAGCTAAAAACATTGCAAAAAACGAAATCGTATGCCCCGACGGGAAACTACAATGCATATTCATCTTCACTCCTTCCACCAAAGGCAGTTCGACCTCGGGATAATGCTCAGCAAACCAAACGATAGGACGAGGCGCATTAACTATATATTTTATCAACTGCCCTATCAATCCTGCTAAAGAAACACTTATCAAAGTAAAACACGCCCAACCTGCTCTATAAAACAGGAGCAATATACCTACTACATAAGGCACCCATTCACCCACAACCGTATAATAGCGAAACAATGTGTCTAAAAAAGGTCTGTGTCCACCACAAAGCATTATATGCAACTCTGCTTTAGGAACAAAGCAAATAGCCACTCCAAGCATCACCAGCAAGCACAAACTTGCTGTCAAGAATACAATTACTGATGTCCGACGCAATAGATTCATTTTGGAAGATTAACCGCAATACCTTGAAGCGTATAAGCCTTATCTCCACGTACTATATATAACTGTCCGTCTATTACCCGTTTATAAACGGGCGAAACGACATTTGGACATTCTATTGCCTCATATTCGCCTAAGACAACTGCTACTTCATTGGATTTAGAGCCTTTTTGAGTTGTCACACGATAATAATAGGTGGTCTGCGGCAGCGGATTAATAATCTCAACATGCGCACTATTAACATCTATTTCCTGCGGATACCCCTCAATGCTAATCGAAGCATCTTCTCTATCTCCTTGAATGAGATAAAGTTCTTGCATACATGCACGCTTCTTTGTACTCCCCCCAACGGAGGCAATAATCACGCTATCCGTACCTGCAGGAATACGAGTGCGATAAACCTTTTCATTACGTGTGATACTGGATATGGAACGCAATAATTTAGTATCGCCATACACCTCCATTTTTGCTGATTCTGCGGTATTATATTGGCTTGCGCGAAACACTAATTGAGCATCTTTAGATAAGCGTAATCCAGACAAAACCACAGCACCGTCTGTAGTACCTGATCCCATCGTAATAGATTGAGAACCATTCGATTGCACTTTCCCACGGATATGTCCGTAAGGGGTAGATTCAACAAGGCGTTGCGTAACACCCGGCAGATTCACAATAGTATCATTCTGCCCTGTAATCTGATGCGTATAAACATCTATGATGTACGTGGTATTGTAATCAGACCATTGCGTATCAAACGAAGTGTTCGTGACATTTGATGCGGGCAAAGCGAAAAAGTCGGTCTTGTCTTCTTTGGGCTGATAAGCAGGCGAATCCGTAGAGATCAATTGGGAAAAATCCACCACATTACCTTTTTTATTTCCCCAAATATACTCCACCAAATCAGGATAGTCAATAAAAGGATTACGGTTGTGCTGAATTGACGAAATAACATCTGCCCGATTGATTTCCTTTCTACTAACAGGGTCATTCCGATGCCATTTGAGTAGCACATTCATCAGCCATGATTTAAACTCTAAATAAGATGTATTATCCATATATTCCGATTGCCATGCAAAGTCCTCGTATGCCGTTACGATATAAAACCAAGCACGCGCAAAATCTCCTTTATAACTATCCGAAGGTTCGAATACTTGAAAATCACGATGCCCACGCATATAGCCTCGTTTACAACTACCATTCTCGTACTGTACGATACTATCTACAACACCAAGAGGATAAGCATTCTTACCTAATTGATTTGCCTCAGCATCTGAAGGATTGAGGTGATATAAATCCTTATACGCATCGTTATTAGCCCCACCCCACCACGATTTTGGAAAACAATGCTCAATATTCAATGCACAACCGGATTCACCCAACAAAGCAGGATAATACCGTACCACATTGGAATACATATCCCATACTGTACCATTAGCATGAATGTCTGTCAGGGGAAATGCTTGCCAAGTACCAAAAGCTTTTAAGTCACCTACTTCCCATTCTGGAGGATTGCTGGACGAATGATATTGAGTCGTGCCATACTCATAGCGGACACCGCCCTTAACAATCTTATGTAATGCGGTTTTCAATTCGGCGTCTTTCTTCCCCTGCGCCCCTGCATAATAATTGTGTGGAATTGGTTCTGCAAATGCTATCGCACAAGAGACACATACAGCCAAAGAAAGACCAAAATACTTCATGATTGACGATGTTTAAGAGTCAATAAATTAATTACCACATACCAAAGAACACAACCCGTACCAGCAAACAGACTAAATTGCCACATCTCATATTGTACAGCCCGGAATATACAAAATCCGATTATCACTACACAACCTATGAGAAAACTATATTGCAACGAGTTGTCTTTCCAATTAAAATTGTGTATCTTTAACGAGAAGAACGGGATATTACTTACCATTAAGTAACAACTCACAAAACTCATTCCAAGAATAGCCCATGGCATCCAAAAGGGAGCCGTCAACGCATAAGGCATAGAACATATACCTCCCCAAAAAATCGCATTGGCAGGTGTGGCAAGTCCGATGAAAGATGTCGTTTGACGTTCATCTACATTGAAAGTTGCCAATCGCAATGCTGCAAACGCAGCCATCAAAAAGACAAGTACACTTAGCCAACCGATAAGCGGACGGAGATAACAACAAAGCAACATCGAAGGAGCCAAACCAAATGTGATATCATCTGCCAACGAATCCAATTCCACACCGACTTTATTCATCACCCCTAAAGCCCTCGCCGACATACCATCAAAAAAATCAAAAAATGCGCCAAGCAAAATCAGGCAAAAAGCCCATGCAAAAGCGCCTTGCGTAGCTAAAAACGTTGCCATACACCCGCACAGCAGATTACAACACGTAATAGCATCCGGAATTATGCGTTTGTAATTCATAGTCTATGTTGAACAATTATTGTTATCAATATTGAAGGAATGCAACAAGCCATTACTATCCAAAAGAAAGCGAGATAACCTGTATTTTGCTGAATATATCCTGCTATCAATCCCGGCAACATCAACCCTAAGTACATAATGGCAGTACAAATAGAGAAATGTGCCGTCTTATGTTCACCTTTGGCAAAATGCATCATATAGAGCATACATGCCGTATAACCCAATCCATAGCCTAACTGCTCTACACCTATACAAATCGCAATCAGCCAAAGATTATCCGGCTGATATTGAGCCATGTAGCAATATACGATGCAAGGTAATGTTAAGCATAAACACATCCACAACATAACTTTCTTCAATCCCCATTTACTACCCGCAAGTCCGCCTAAGATACCTCCTAAAAGCATCATTACCACTCCGAAACCGCCATAAAGTTCGCCAACGATATCCATCGTAAGCGCTAATCCGCCCTCTTCTATAGGCGCCAAGAAAAACGGCACACAAAGTTTGAGCAAGAGAGCCTCCGGCAAGCGATAAAGGAGCATAAAAAGCAACGCTAATACGATTGCCGGTTTGCGGAAAAACTCAACAAAAGTCAGCCCTATTTCATTCCATATAAGTCGAGAACTTTTGTGTTCATAAGTTTGTTCTGTTTTAGGTAAAGCAAAAGCGTGCCAAAGCGTAATCAATGTTATCAACAACGAACATCCCAATAGGGTAATCATCCATGCCATGCTGACCGATTGCGACTTCTCCAATATGCCCACAATCATTAAGAGTACGGACTGACAGAAGATATTCGCTATACGATAAAACGTACTGCGTAAACCCACGAAAGCCGATTGCTGCGACTCCGCCAACGCTATCATATAAAAGCCATCGGCTGCAATATCATGCGTAGCCGAAGCAAAAGCCGTGATAGTAAAAAGGATAAGCGCGACCGTGAAATAGCCTTTAGGCGCATACCATGCCAACAGGAAAACCGTGATAGCCATAACGGCTTGCATCGTGATAATCCACCAACGCTTCGTACGCAACACATCAACAAACGGACTCCAAATGGGTTTGATTACCCAAGGGAAAGAAATAAGCGACGTAAAAAGTGCCATTTCAGCATTTGGCATACCTAATTGATTAAACAATGCCACACTAATAGCCGTAACAATAAAGTATGGTACACCTTCAGCAAAATAGAGTGTCGGCACCCACATCCAAGGAGATTTATGTTGTTCGGTCATCGTAACAAAGTTGACTATGTATTGTTTATGTACGAAGTAAGACGCCGACTAAGGCGTCTTACTAAAACTGAAAGCACCTTATATATTATATATAGAGTGGCTCTTGATTATTGGAAATTAGCACGGTTGTCCTTCACCTCCGTTTTCTCTTCAATCAGGGAGATTGCCTGATAAGGCAAACTATATGCCGTACGAGCAGTCAGTTGTTGTTTCTCCTGCTCCACATTTAATTCGCCTTCTGCGGTAGTTTTCTGACCTACTTTAATCACAAATACGCCCATATTACCTTTCAATGGCTCAGATACCGTATTAGCCTCCATTGCCAAAGCCTTACCGATGATAGCAGGTTCAGCACCTGCATTTCCAAAACGATAAGCGTTCAAGTTCACATTCTCTGCTATTTGAATCTCAACACCCATCTTTTCTGCAGCCTCCTCTAATGAGGTTATGCCAGCCAAGTTCTTTTGAATATATTCTGCTTTCTTCTCGTTAGTAGCCTCCATTGTGAGTTCTGCACGAACCGATTCCAACGAGCGATAGTCGCCCTCGTTCACCTCTGTCAAAACAGCAACAATGAACTGGTCGCCACACTCAAATACGTCACTAATTTGTCCCTCTTTAGCTTCAAATGCCCAACGAACAATCTGACGGCTGGAAGGCAGTTCACCTACTTTATCGGTATTCTTATCCAGATTATATTGAGGATTAACTGTCATTCCTTGCTCTGCTGCTGCATTGCGGAAAGCCTCTTCCGTCGAATTAGCCACGATAAATTGCTTTGCCGAATTGTAGAGAATAGAACGAGTCTTGCTGGAAGCTGTAACATTCGTTTCAAGGATAGCCAATTTTACTTTTGGAGTAGCCTTAGCAATATCTAAAATCTCAAAGGTCTGTTCTCCCATGCCAGCCGCAATAGTAAATTTCTCGCCACGCTTGCCGGCGAAGGATTTTTCTGCAATATCTTTATTCAAAGCATCTGCGGTAAACCAGCCTAATTCTTGGTCTTCTTGCCCCTCCTCTGCAGCGATAAGTTTCAACTCAACACTATCCGGCATGGAATAGCCACATTGCATAATACGTGCCATTGAGAAAGTACCGTCCTCGAAGGTCAAGTCCGTTGTTTGACCGGCTTTAGCACCTTTTGCAAAAGCAAAGTCCTTATATTTAGCAGGAATAGTCTCCATCGAATAATCGCGACCATCATAGGTAATATCCGAGTTCATATTTACCACCATCGTAACATCATCTGTGGTCTTAAACTCTTCCTCCAAGCCACGCAACATAGCCTCAGCAGCTGCGTAGTCGTCCTGTGAAGGCTGAATCGGGAAACTAATATAAGCGATAGCACGATTAGGCGTTTGTTTGTACAAAGCCTTATGTTGATTATATAGACGTTTAATATCGCTATTCGAAACCGTTACCAACGAATCTGCAACAGCATAATAAGGTTGCATAGCATATTGCACATTCACGCTTGTTTGACGAGCATCGTATGCAAATTCTGCATCTAAACTATTGGCACAAATTAAGTTCTGCAAAAGGTTGGTATATTTCTCTTGCAGATAAGTCATACGCACTGCCGACTCCCAATACATCCAATAATTCTTTGCTTGTTTCAAATTAGCAGCCTGCTCAGGATCGTCCACTTCTTGCTCAATAGAATTGAGGAAACGCACCAATGCTTCGCGGCTAAAATTACCCGTTTCGTCATAAAAAGCACGACGAGCGCGAATGATTTGGTGAGGATTCTCGCCAATGCAAAGTTCGCTTAACTCATCAGCCGTAATATCCATACCGATAGCCTCTGCTTGAGCACGCAACGAATAATCCATCAACATCATCTGCCAAACTTGATTGCGAAGTTGATTAGTCAAGTCTTCGTCAAAAGTAGAGCGTCCTGTCTCTATCTTGTACACTTCAGTCAATTGATCTTTAGCGGCTTCGTAAGCGGTATAGTGGATATCCTTACCCGCAATAGTAGCCACATTCTCACGACTACGATTAAAGAAACTGCTTCCCGAGTTCAGGAAGTCACCCATAATAAAAGCTAACATAGCAAGTCCCACAATCACAATCAGCAGGACGCCATGATTTCTAATTTTTTGTAATGTTGCCATAATGTATTTTATTAAATTATTTATCTATTTTGGTTGCTTTTCCTATATGCCTTGTGCGCACACCTATAAAAAAGCGTACAAAGGTACAACATTTTTTTGGTTTGTGCAAGTCTTTTGCAAAAAAGATACAAAAAAAAGCGTTGTTCTCCAAAAAGAACAACGCCTTAATCTGCAAAAAGCCTAA
>JAKSNN010000045.1 GCA_024399755.1 Paludibacteraceae bacterium
GCGGATGGCGGTCGCCCTGCTTGGCTTCCGCCCACAGCAGGTATTCTGTTTCGGGAAACAATTCTTTGCCGTTTTGGCGAATAGCCACGCTGAAATCAATGTTGCCAATCAGTTTGCGACAATCGTAATCGGCAAAATAATCCTCACGCACATTATTGATAATCGTGCCTTCTTTGTCTTTAAGTGAATACATAATTCCTATTTTTCTGTGTTTTGTTTGGGTTCTTCAAACTGAATTTCCAATGTTTGTTGTAGTTCCATAATGCAGTAAATTTAATGTTGTAATTGAAATTCGCTGCAAAGGTACAACTTCAAAGTGTCATTTTGGTGTCACTTGGTAGATTTTTTTTGTTTTTTCTTAGTTTTCGATTAGTTTTTGTTCCGCAAGTGATGCTTCTATATCTTCTATCGAAGGTAATGAGGATTTGAATTCCTCAGCCATAGATTGCGTTATTTCTGTTTCCCAAGAAGCAACCCCAATTGGTTTATTGACAGACTCCAAAGAATATCTTACAACGGTTTCATTCTTATTCTTGACTAACAATAGACCAATTGTAGGAGCATCTGACGGATGACGTAAAACCTTATCCACTATATTTTGATACATAGTGCAACACTGCGTTGCACAATTGCTTCATCTTGCCAAGTTTCTGCAAATTTACGCATATATTTTAAATTGCGAGGCGAAAAACCTTTCAATTCAGGATACGCTTTCTTAATATCTGCCGATAAGCGGTCAATAATCTTTGCGCCCCATCCTTCTGATGCCTGATATTCAAGAATCTGTTTGCCAATATGATAATACATCATCATCATTTGCGTATTGGCAGATATCATCACGCGACGACGACTGGCAGAAATCTCCGTTTTGATAGACGATAAAAATCCGGCATACCACGTCGGTAATTCAGAGTCCGGCATTGCGACAGGGAAAAATACGCCATCTTGCAGCGGTTTAAGACCCGACCTGTCTTGCGATTTGTTGTTCGTTTTTTTCATATTCTATTCAATTTGCTCGCAAAGTTACTAATTTTATTTGATATTTGCAAATTTAATTTGCAGATGCGTTTGACTATTTTGGTAGTTCTGCAACATCGGTCTATCATCACCTTATCATCACCTTATCTTCACCTTTGGAACACCTTTGACAAATATGCCAGAAATTAAGTTACAACGGAGTTGCACGGAGGGCACTGCGACTTCCGACTGCAAAGGTACTAAAAAAATAGAATATATGCAAGAAAAAGCGCCCGAAAGCACTTTTTTGTACTATTTGCTACGCATTAGGTACTACGCGTTATTTCCGTTATATGTTTCACGTTATTTTCGTAAACTGCGAAAACTACGCTGCGCAGCAGCAAATTACGCAAATAACGCGCGAAGCGCAAAATAGTAAATTGTCAAATTGTAAATACTATGAGGGGGCTATGAGGGTTCGAAGTGGTACGGTGGTGGTACGGGGAAGGACAAGTTAGTCATTCTGCTGAGAAAGAGCAACGGTATCCGTATCCATTTTCGCAAATTTACGAACCTTCGTGTGCTTGGTGCTGGTAATGCCCAAAGAACGCAGTTTCTCTACTCTCTTCAACAGATTTCCTTGTCCGTCACTGAGTTGACCGGTAAGTTTTTTGCATGTAGAGGCAACTGTCGTGATTTGATTAGAAAGCGTTACACCGGTATCCACCAAACCGATTACTTTGTCGTACATGCCATTGGCTTCATCAAGTATCTTTTGGCAATTATCCTGTTGCCTTGTACCATTCCATGATTGTAGTACAAGATTGAGAGTGAGCATCAAATTGGTTGGGTTGAGAATAATAATTCCCTTACGATATGCTTCCTGTGCTAACGAACGGTTGTAGTTCATCGCCATTACATAAGCACCCTCGTTAGGCATAAACATAAGCACATAATTCATTGCACCTTGCACATATTTAGGATACTCTTTTTTCGCCAATTCAGTAACATGTGCCCATACGGAATCGTAATTCTTCTTGACGAGTTGCTCATACTCTTCTTTGGTCTCTGCTCCGATTGCATCGGTATAAGCAGTCAGTGATACTTTCGAATCCACAATGATACGCCCCCCTTCAGGGGTGTTGATAATGAAGTCCGGGCGGTAACTCTCTCTGTTCCCGATTGTGATTACTTCCTGTTTGGTAAATTCAATGCCCTCACGAAGCCCGCTTCCTTCTAAAATGTCATCCAACACCTGTTCTCCCCAATCGCCATGCACTTTACCTTTATTCTTCATGGCTTCAGCCAAATTATCTGCTTGTAGTCCCACCTTTTCGGTTTGTAGTACCATTTGCTTAATCGTGCCTTCTAACGATGAAGTGCTCTTCTCATTGGCGGAACGCGTATCCGCCATGAGTTTATTCATACTCTCCATCTGCTGATTGAGCGGAGCGATGAGTTTCTCCACACTCTCTTTGTTAGTTTTCTTTAGTTCTTCCTGTTGCTGCTTGAGAATCTCACCGGCTGCGTTCTGCACTTGTGCCGTCATTTTATCCATTGTTTCCTTAAAACGGACCCGTTCTGCCTCAATGGATTCAGAATGACGTCTCTCCATAGCAATCATCGCCTCGGCGTGTCTCTTTTCTATGGCATCAATTGCCGCTTTATGTGCTTGTTCTTTGGCTTCCAAAAGTTCTTGCGTATGTGCCATGGCATTGGCTTTCACTTGCTCAGCATTTTGCAGGGCATTTTCCAAATCGGATTGCAACTTTGCTGTCGCTACTCTCTGATTAGCATCTGCTTGTATAGCAGCATCCGTTAGCGCTTTCTCCATAGAAGCGGCAGCAGATGATTTAACACTGCGAAGCACAAAATAGGCTCCGATGGCAGCCAGTAGAACACCGGCGATAAAAGAAACTAAAATCTCCATAATTACACAAATCTTTAACGGCAAAACAATGCCAATTCATATCCGCCTACTCGGCATCTTCTGCCGGCTCGACATGCAGGGAAATCTGCGTGTCCGTACCGTAATGCGCCCAAAGCGCCTTCTCCACCTCTATCGTCACCCTATGCGCCTCCAATACCGTACTATTGGGATCTACCACTATATGCGCATCAATAATATAATTAGGTCCACTACGACGCGTCTTGAGATTATGCACACTCTCAACGCCCTCCACCGCTGCAATCAACGACATAATCTGCTTCTCCTCCTTCTCCGGCAAAGAAGCATCTGTCAATTCCCGTAATGCCGGCAATGCCATCTGCACTGACACTACCATAATAACAATACTGATCAGGCAACTCACAACAGGATCCAACACCGTCCACTGACCGCCAAACAACATTGCACCGCCAATACCCACTAACGCCCCTACCGACGACAATGCGTCCGAACGATGATGCCACGCATTAGCAATCACAGCCTGACTATCCTCCCTACGCCCTACTCTTACCGTGACTTGATAAAGAACCTCCTTCGCCACAATAGACAACAGAGCAGCCCACAAAGCAACCTGCCCCGGCATAGGTAAAACTCCGCCAAGAGCCACAAAACGAATCTTAGCAATACCCGACTTAAGCAACTCCACACCCACAACAAACAACAAGACCGCTATCGCCAACGTGGCTAACGTCTCGTACTTGCCATGCCCAAAATCATGATCCTCGTCCCTACCCTTCGCGGATATCCGCACCATCACCAACACTACCGCATCACTCACCAAATCCGATAACGAATGTACAGCATCCGCCACCATCGCCGCACTACAGCCCACTATACCCGCAATCATCTTCAATACGGTAAGAAGAAGATTGACCACGGCACCCCAAACGGTAATACGGGTAATATGCGAGGAACGAGACATAACAGGATATATAAATGTGTGAATTTTTAGTCAAAAGTAGAAAGAAGGACTACCCAAATTAAAAATTGAGCAGTCCTTCTCACTTATTGTATCAAGATATTAGAGCACACCTTGTTCCAACATAGCTTGCGCAACCTTCATGAAGCCTGCGATGTTAGCACCCTTAACATAGTCGATAGTGCCATCTGCTTGCTTACCGAATTTAACGCATTGCTCGTGGATAGCCTCCATGATGTGGTGGAGACGCTCGTCAACCTCTTTACCGGTCCAAGAGATATGCTCAGCGTTCTGAGTCATCTCAAGACCGGAAGTAGCAACACCACCAGCATTAACTGCTTTACCGGGAGCGAAGAGGAAGCCCTTTTGGCTCTGGAAGAAGTGGATAGCACCAGGTTGGCAACCCATGTTACTTACCTCGCAGCAGCACATGGTACCGTTCTTAACAAGTTCCTTAGCATCGTCCTCAGAGAGTTCGTTCTGGAATGCGCAAGGCAAAGCGATGTCGCACTTTACAGACCAAGCCTTCTTACCTGCGGTGAAGACTGCTTTACCGGGGAACTTGGTAGCCATATCTTCTACTTTGTTACGGTTAGAAGAACGCATATCCAACATATAGTCAATCATCTCTTTGGTGATACCGTCTTTAATCTCGCAAACGCCGTCAGGACCAGAGATAGCAACTACTTTAGCACCGAGTTCGGTAGCCTTGGTAGCAGCACCCCAAGCCACGTTACCGAAGCCGGAGATAGCAACAGTCTTACCCTTGATGCTCTTGCCAGCAGTCTCAAGAACGAGGTTGGTGAAATAGAGAGCACCGAAACCGGTAGCCTCCGGACGGAGGATAGAACCACCCCACGTCATACCTTTACCGGTGAGCACACCCGTATGATATTGCTGAGCGAGTTTGGAATACATTCCGTTGAGGAAGCCGATTTCACGACCACCTACACCAACGTCACCGGCAGGGATATCCTTATCAGGACCGATGCAACGCCAAAGCTCCATCATGAATGCTTGGCAGAAACGCATGATTTCAGCGTCAGACTTGCCAACCGGGTCGAAGTCAGAACCACCTTTACCACCACCCATAGGCAGAGTAGTAAGAGCGTTTTTGAAAGTTTGCTCGAAGCCGAGGAACTTCAACATGGAAGGAGTAACGGCTTTGTGGAAACGGAGACCGCCTTTGTACGGGCCGATAGCCGAGTTGAATTGAACGCGATAACCGAGGTTGGTTTGAACCTGACCTTTGTCATCAATCCAAGTAATACGGAAAGTGTAAATACGCTCTGGCTCAACCATACGCTCGATGATTTGAGCCTTCTCGAACTCAGGATGTTGGTTATAAACCTCCTCAATCGAGTTGAGAACTTCCTCCACGGCTTGCAGATACTCTGCTTCACCCGGGTGCTTTGCAGCAAGACGCTGCATAATTTCGGTTGTTTTCATAATTGTTAATTAAGTTAATTTTATGTTGTTTTAGACATTAAAAATAAGTCTTCACCTAACAGACTGCAAAATTACTGCTTTTTTCTCAAATAGACAAAGAAATTAGTACCTTTTTCACATGTTTCAAAACATATTTTTCCATCACACCCCTCTACAATGTTCTTCGAGATAGCCAAACCTAAGCCCGAACCCGTGGATTTGGTAGTGAAATTAGGCACAAAAATCTTCTCGCGGAAGTCGTCCGGAATACCCGGTCCATTATCCGAAAACGATATCTCTACCGCAGGAATATCCGTATTAGGCAAGGTCTCGTCCTCCTTCAAGATAACGATAATATCACCGTCTTGCTGGTTCTCAAGCGCCTGCAAAGCATTCTTGACGATATTCGTGAATACCTGCGCAATCTGCTCTTCATCAGCCAACGCCATCACACCCGAATCGGGACCGATATAGCGAATCGGCACTCCGGCATCATTATTGCGGAAAAGTGCGATTGAAGCCTCCAGACGTGCCGCCACATCTACTTCGGAGACATGCACCTCCGGCATCTTCGCAAACGTAGAGAACGACGAAGCAATACGGCTCAAACGGTCAATCTCCGACACCAGCACCCCCGTGGAACGAGAAAAATACTCATCAAAACGCTCCGTACCCTTGAGGCGCTGAAGTTGCTGGATAGTAAGACGCATCGGCGTTAGCGGATTATTTATCTCGTGGGCAATCTGACGCGCCATCGTGCGCCACGCACCTTCACGCTCCGACCGTGCCAAACGCTCGGCAGAGAGTTCCAACTGGTCAACCATTTCATTATAGCGTCCGACTAATTCACCAACCTCGTCGTTATATGCATATTCGATATGGTTGTTACGCCCGCCTATGCGGAAACTGCTCATACGTTCAGCAATATGCTGGAACGAGGATGTGAGCCCTCGCGCCATAACAAACGAGACAAACAGCGCCAACAACAAAGCAATCAGATACGGCGGCAACAGCAATGCAATATACGAATCGACTTCTCCTACCACCTTGTCATGCGACAAGAAAAGCGGTACTGCGATATAGCCAATCTGAACATCACTACCATTCATAAACTCGGTATAGGCAGACAGATAATTGAGGTCACCAATCCGCTCATTACGCGTTATCGTAGGCGTCTGCTTGAAATACGGCTCTGGCGACATGTGGCGCGAGACAAGCCCCTTATCAAAAAGAACAGGAGTAGATGTGCCTATCATATTGCCACGCATATCATAGACGTGGATATCCGTCTGATAAATAAAACTGAGATAACGCAAGTCCTCATTCAGCCCTGCCGTATTATGGGGCGAAAGCGATATATCCCAGAAATACAACTCCTTCAACGACGACTGAATATAGCGGCATTTCTCCTCCTGCGACGACTGCTGCCGCTGCACGTAACTACGTTGCACATATACCGTGGCTATCATGAAAATAGCCAAGAAACTTGCCATCAACAACGCCACAATACAATACTGGAAACGCGTGCTCAAAGGCATATTACGGAAACCATGATGGCGCAACAGACCTACAATACCGATTACCAAAAATATCAGGAAGATGGTCAACATCAACCAGAAATACAAGCGCACGCGCGCATGCTGCACCGCACTCTTCGACTTGTCTTCCGATGTAAGCAAACGCTGATACGAAAAACTCTCCGCCAGACTCTCCCCCTCACGGATACGCGTATCGCCACCCTCTTTATAATCCAACGAGAACAGGAACGTTCCATCCGAAGAGCATACATCACGTCCGTCCCGCTTGCGCAAGCGAGACAATTCTAAATCGTCATCGGCACGGAACGGCGCAACAAAACGATTACGCAATTCGGCATTCTCTACCGGATAAGCATACTTGATAGGAATAACCACAAGCAGATTAACCGCCCCGACATCTTTCCAGCGACATACCGCATGGGCATTATCGAAACGGACATACTGCCATTTATCATACGCAAAGAGTTCTACATAATCGGCTGAAAGCCAGTTATCTGACCAATAGAGCAAACCGTCCTGACCGAATACATAATACAATATACCGTCGTTCTGCTGCGTCAGAACCCACAACGAATCCACATCATGGGCAAGCAAAGCCTGAGACACCTTGTCCATCTGAATCTCGGCATACAACTGACGCTGAAGCAAGGTACGGCATACTCGCGAAGCCTGTTGCTCCACTCCTCCACATGACGTGAATAGCAAAACAAACACCCAAAAACATAGGGATAACGGCAGTATTTTATAATAATTTCGCATTATCGTTTGCAAAGTTACTACTTTTTTTGTACCTTTGCAAACTTTTTGATAAAAAATAACATTATGATAGCCATTTTTACAGCCTTACTGCTCGGATTCCTAATGATTTTAGACCCTTGCACCCTTTTTACCTCCATTGCAGCCATCGGATATATCGACCGCGAGATGCAAAACAAACGCCGAGTACTGATGACGGGCGGAATGTTCGTATTAGGCAAATTAGTCACCTATATATTACTCAGTATCCCCTTCATAATGGGCTCACAAACCAATGCTATACACCATATCATAGAGCATTGGGGCGAACCGATGTTAGCCGCTTTTATGCTCGTATGCGGCGTGCTGCTGCTCATTAGCGGTCATCATCACCACGACCACGACCATGGCGTAAGCAAATGGTTGCAAACCGTAGATGAAAAAAGCAGTTGGTTCTGGGCTTTCATGCTCGGCATATTCTTTGCGATTGCCTTCTGCCCCCACCGGCTCATGTACTTCTTTACAATGATTGAAATGGCGATTGCTACTGCCACTTCGCCCATCGTGACCTATATGATGCCCATTGTATTCGGTTTGGGCACAGGTATGCCTATCCTCATCATCGCATGGATAATCTCCTATAGCGCGATCAGCACACAATCGCTCTCCGATAAACTACGCCGTTTCGAGAAATGGTTTAGATATGCCTGCGCTGTGCTCTTCCTCGGATACGGACTCTATCTCAGTATCCATCTGTTAGAAGAGCACGAACACGGCGAATGCCACCATCATGAGCACACCGAACTTTCGATTTAAACGATTCGCAGTCTGGCACGACCAATGCGCTATGAAAGTAGGCACCGATGGTGTCCTATTAGGAGCATGGTGCCCTATTGACAGGTTGCCGGAGGAAAACTCGCCTTATACGATTCTGGATATAGGTACCGGAAGCGGACTGATTGCCCTAATGCTTGCCCAACGCACAGAGCAATGGAAAGATTGCAGGATTGTCGGTATTGATATCGACCCTAATGCCACTACGCAAGCCGCAGAGAACTTTGCCCTATCGCCATGGAAAGAACGACTACAGAGCCAACACATCTCGCTACAGGACTTTGCCGCTAACACCTCTGCGAAAACGCAGAGATATGATTTAATCGTGAGCAATCCACCCTATTTCCAAAATTCGCTCAAGAACCCCGACAAAGGACGTGAACAAGCACGCCATACCGATTCCCTGAGTTATCAGGAACTAATCAAGAACGCATGCTTATTGCTCAAAGAGCAAGGCACTATCGCCCTAATCTTGCCCATTGAGGCTCGGCAGGACATACTGGAATTAGCCCGTAATTACGGGTTATACATATCAAAAGAGACTGTCGTTCATACTAAACCTACGAAAGAGGCGAAACGCATACTCCTTGCCTTGAGACGCCTGAACGAAAGCCAAAAAGAATCCGCTCCCATTACTGAGAGCGGAACATTCTATATCGAATCGGAAACTTCGCCACGCAGCGACGAATATATCGCCCTGACGAAAGATTTTTACCTATAGCTTTTATTGATGCCATCGCGTATCAGAAGAGCATCAATCGAAGGTTCTCCTCCACGGAAACGATGGTAAAGTTCCATCGGTTTTTCCGTACCGCCACGTTCCAAGATATTCGTACGGAAAGCGTCAGCAGCCTCTTTATCAAAGATAGAGCCACGTTCTGCTTGTGCCTTTTGGAATACCGAGAAAGCGTCTGCATCAAGCAGTTCCGACCACTTATAACTATAGTAGCCTGCGGCATAACCGCCCGAGAAAATATGTGTGAAAGCAGCTTCCATCTGCGTACCCGGTACGACAGGGACAACCGCTACTTGCTCCATCGCTTGGTTACCAAAGGCGATAACGGCTTCGGTAGTATCTTGTCCTTGAGCAATGGCAAAAGGTTCGGTAAGAGTATGCCAAGCCATATCCAAATAACCGAAGGAAAGTTGACGGACACAAGTATAGGCAGCATGATAGTTATTCGAAGCCTTGATACGGTCAATCAAATCTTGCGGCATAGGTTCGCCCGTCTGGTAATGTTTTGCAAAGGTATCCAAGAACTCTTTCTCGCCAAGGAAATTCTCGTTGAATTGAGAAGGCAACTCTACAAAGTCGCGAGGAACAGCAGTACCGCTTAACGAAGCATATTGACAACGTGTAAGCATGCCGTGCAAAGCATGACCAAACTCGTGCAAGAACGTCTCAGCCTCGTCATACGTGAGCAAAGCAGGCTTCTCCGTACCATCATTATTCTTGACAGGACGCGTGAAATTCATCACATTAACAATATGCGGACGAATATCCGTTCCGTCCTTCTCGATATATTGCGATTTGAAACTGCTCATCCATGCGCCGCCACTCTTACCATCACGCGGGTGGAAATCGCTATAGTAGACAGCCAAGAAATTGCCGTCCTTATCAAACACATCGTAAGCGGATACTTCCGGATTATATACTTGGATATCCTTATTCTCAACGAAAGTAAGGCCGTATAGACGTTGCGCCAAATCAAAGACGCCTTTCTTCAGGCTCTCCAACTCGAAATAAGGACGAAGGATATCATCAGAAATGGAATATTTAGCGTCCTTTAATTTCTTAGACCAATAACTCCAATCCCATGGTTGAATTTCGCCCTCGAAACCATTAGCGGAAGCAAACTCTTGCAATTCCTTCACCTCGGCACGGGCTGCAGGCATATATGCGTCACGCAATTGATTGAGGAAGTTCATCACATTCTCTTGCGTCTCTGCACAAGTCTTATGAAGCGATTTGGAAGCGTATGTCGGCTTGCCAAAGAGACGGGCATATTCCAGACGAGCATTGGCAATCTGCACAATTAGTTTTGTATTGTCATAATCACCACCAATGCAACGGGTATTATAAGCGGTATAGAGTGTCTGACGCAGAGCACGGTTCTCGCAATCCTCCATAACAGGGATATACGTAGTTGGCTTCAAATCAAGTACCCACCCTTCCATCTCATGCTTGGTAGCATTGTCACGCAAGATAGCCTTCGTATCCTCGTTAAGACCTGCCAACTCGTTCTCGTCGGTAACTTGATACGTCCATGCGTTGGTTGCATTCAGAACATTCTGACCGAAAGCCGTAGTAAGGCTGCTCAAACGGGAAGATAACTCGCGGAAAATTTCTTTATCTTCGGGAGAGAGGTTAGCACCATTATTGGCAAAACTCTCATAGATGTCGTCCAAGAGTTTTTGCTGCTCAGGATTGAGATTAAGCGAGTCGCGTTGTTCATAAACGGTTTTGATACGTTGGAAAAGCCCTTCGTTGAGCAGAATCGTCGTACTATACTCACTCATCTTCTCGGAGAGTTCCACCTCCAGAGCCTGAATCTCGTCGTTGGTCTCCGCACCTGCGATGTTATAGAAGCAGTTAGAAACTACATCTAATAACTTACCTGCATTGCAATATGCCTCAATGGTATTCTCAAAGGTAGGAGCCTCAGGATTATTCACGATGGCATCAATATCGGCAAGACCTTGTTTGAAGCCTTCTTCAAAAGCAGGTTTGTAATGTTTGGTCTTAATCTGGTTGAACGGGAACGTACCATGAGGGGTATCCCACTGTTCGTAATCAAAGAAAGGATTGCGATTGTTGCACGAAGCAAGCATAGTGGCTGCTAATGCCATAATAGATAAGATTTTAATCGTTTTCATATAGAGTGAATATTCTTTATTTCTTTCCGCGGAGCAAATTGATATCGCCGGATAACTGATATACGCCAATAATAGATTCGTCGGACTTGTTCTTCAACTTGCCGTAATTGATTTTAGATGTATAGTCGTCCATTCCGGCATCTGTTCCCATTGCGCGAATGACGTAGAAATAGGCTCCCTCTGCCGCAGGGCGGCCATTGATATTGCCGTCCCAACCTTTTGCAGGGTCAGTCCACTCGTACACAAGTTTGCCCCAACGGTTATACACCCAGCAATGAAATTCCTTGAGGGAACGATACTCTACGCGGAACTCGTCGTTCACTCCGTCTCCGTTGGGAGTAAATACGTTAGGTACGCGCAGGCGCGACTCGCTTACCTTAATCACGACATCGGAAGAATCGGGGTGACATGTAGGGTCGGAACTGTCTGTACACGGGCATAGACTATTGCTTACCCAACATACCACACGGTAACTTCCGGGCTCGGTAAACGTATAGCGTTGTTCTGCTTCACGGCGTTGCGTAATCAGTTCAACACCTTTATATATGCGCCATTGGTAGAACTCTACCGCAGGTGTAGGATTTGCTTTGAAAAGAATATCAAGAGGGGCAGAGCCGCTCAATACAGAAGCATCTGTAGGACGCTCCAGTTCGTTGCTGCGCTCCTCGGGAGTACCGCGAACCGTAGTTTGCGTAGTTAGGTTAGATTTGACGGCAATAGGCTGAACCATATCAGCCGTAGAGATAGTGGCAGGAGTCAGTCCTAATTGCTCCATCAGAGGCTCATACGTAAGCGTAAATACCGTAGGAGCATAGAACGCCGGCAAAGAGATGTCGGCTGTACGTAACACGATATCGTCCATCGTAACGGCAGAGTCTTGCCAAGCCTCGCCGTCCCACGCCAAATCGGTATAAGCAAGGGATACGGTACGCACGTACGTGCGCTGTTGACCAGAAGACGACATATACGTCATCTGAGGTATTTCGCCTTTTAGAGAAAGCGTAGTAGAGGTGCAAGAAGGCGTCACCTGCACATCGGTAATAGTAGGTTTATAAAAGGAATAATCGAATATATAGAACTCCTCTTTACGTTCCCCTACAAGGATATACAGCCCCAAACCGTCTCCATCGGGATAAATATCCGTAACCCCTTTTGCGTACTCGGAATTATCCGAAATGCGGTACCACGTAGTGGCTCCTACTTTGGACTTTAGATGGGGCTTGGAAGCAAAGATAAACAGGGTATCCTTGTCGTTAACTACTTGCGTAGCAGTGCCAACGCACTCGATATTGAGGGCGTTGGCACAGACTATACAAAGAAGTGATATGACAACTGCTAAGAGTTTTCTCACTTTAGAAACGACTTATTTATTCACTTGGAAACGGGTGTTACCGGTAGTGAAGAAATCAGCGATTTGTTTTGCAGCAGCAATACCTGCGTTGATGTTAGCTTCAGCGGTTTGAGCACCCATCTTCTTAGGAGTAGAGAAGTAACGACCGGCGAAGAGTTCTTGAAGTTTCTCGTGAGCAGCAGGCATGATATCGGTTACATAACGGAAATCAGCACGCTCTTGCATGAGTTTAATCAGTTCTTCCTCGTTGATAACCTCTTTACGGGCGGTATTGACAAGGAGAGCGCCCTTAGGCATATTGGAGAGAAGAGCGTAGTTGATAGAGTTCTTAGTCTCTGCGGTAGCAGGGATATGAAGGCTAACTACGTCGCAAGTCTTGTACAGTTCCTCTGCGCTATGAACAGGAGTAACACCTGCCTGAATCATAGCATCGTCAGGGCAATATGCATCGAATGCATAAACGTTCATACCGAAGCCTTTAGCAACGCGAGCCACGTTACGACCTACATTACCGAAAGCGTGGATACCGAGTTTCTTGCCCATAAGTTCGGTTCCGGAAGTTCCGTTGTAGAAATTACGAACAGCCATAACCATCAAGCCAAGAGCGAGTTCTGCAACGGCGTTGGAGTTCTGACCGGGAGTGTTCATGGCAACAACTTTGTGAGCAGTTGCAGCAGCAAGGTCGATATTGTCGTAACCGGCACCTGCACGAACAACGATTTTCAAGTTCTTGGCAGCGTCAAATACTTCAGCGTCCATCACATCAGAACGGATGATAACAGCGTCAGCATCATCAACAGCGTCAAGAAGTTGTTTTTTATCAGTATATTTCTCGAGAAGAGCGAGCTGGTAACCTGCTTTCTCTACTACTTCGCGAATGCCGTCAACGGCTACTTTTGCGAAGGGTTTTTCAGTTGCAATAAGTACTTTCATTTTATTTATTATAGTTGTGTAAAACAAAGTGGTGGCTCGCTCATAAACTCTATTGGGTTCATAATATGTGGCGAGTCCACCCACTTTGATTTGCGGTTAGACAATTAAGCGTGCATAGCCTCGAATTCCTTCATGCAAGCAACGAGAGCCTCTACGCCTTCTACGTCCATAGCGTTGTAGCAACTTGCGCGGAAGCCACCTACATCACGGTGTCCCTTGATACCGACCATACCCTTCGAAGTAGCGAATTTGAAGAATTCGTCGAAAAGACCTTCGTACTCTGGTTTCAGAACGAAGCAGATGTTCATGCGGCTGCGATCTTCCTTCTCGGTGATGGTAGGCATGAAGATTTTGCTCTCGTCGATAGCCTTGTAGAGGATATCAGCCTTCTTTTGGTTACGCTCGTTAATCCATTTGATACCGCCATTAGCCTTGAGCCAACGCATAGTAAGAAGAGCGCTATAGATAGGCAATACAGGAGGAGTATTGAACATCGAACCTTTATCGATATGGGTGCGATAGTCAAGCATTGTTGGGATATGACGGGTAACGTGACCGAGGCATTCCTCTTTGATGATAACGAAAGTAACACCTGCAGGAGCGATGTTCTTTTGAGCACCACCATAAATGATATCGTATTTAGAAACGTCGATAGGACGGCTCATGATATCGGAAGACATATCTGCAATCAGGCGAACATTACCTTTTTTCTTGTAGATTTCCTCGAGTTTGCGGTTAGAAATCTCAGTACCATAGATAGTGTTGTTGGTAGTGATGTGCATATAATCGCAGTCTTGTGGAACTTCGAAGTCCATAGGAATAGAGTTGGTAGAAGCAGCAAGTTCTACAACCTCGCCGAATGCCTTAGCCTCTTTGATAGCTTTACGGCTCCAAACGCCGGTATTCAAGTAGCAAGCTTTCTTCTCAAGCATGTTGAAAGGAACCATGCAGAACTCGAGAGATGCACCACCACCAAGGAAGATTACGCGGTAACCCTCTGGAATGTTGAGAAGCTCTTTCATCAAAGCCTCTGCCTCGTCAACAACTGGTTGGAAATACTTAGCACGGTGAGAAATCTCAAGAATGGAAAGACCTTCACCTTGGAAATCGAGCACAGCCTCTGCGGTTTGCTTGATTACTTCTTGTGGCAGGATACTTGGTCCTGCGTTGAAATTGTACTTTTTCATGATGTTAATTAAAAGTTGTAT
>JAKSNN010000046.1 GCA_024399755.1 Paludibacteraceae bacterium
GCAATAAATCACAACGCGATATGCGCGAGATTATGCCGTATGTGGAAAACATCAAATCTGCCTACAACGAGATAGATGCCCTCGATAACGATGCCCTCCGTGCCCGTTCACAAGCCCTAATGGACAAAATCCAACAACGCGTCAGCGACAAAAAGACACATATCGCTGAACTCAAGAACGGTATAGAAGAACTCGAAATCGACCAGCGCGAAAAAGTATATAACGAAGTAGATAAACTCGAGAAATCAATCCAAGAAGACTACAAACAAGTGCTCGACGAAGTGCTTCCCGAGGTGTTCGCTATCGTCAAATCTACCGCACGACGCTTCGCCCAAAACACGACCATCGAAGTAACCGCTACACAAATGGACCGCGACCTCGCTGCCGATGAACGATTCGACTTCGTGGAAATAAACGGCGACAAAGCAATCTACTCTAATACATGGACTGCCGGCGGCAACGAGATAACTTGGGACATGATTCACTACGACGTACAACTGATAGGCGGCGTCGTACTGCACCAAGGCAAAATAGCCGAAATGGCTACCGGTGAAGGTAAAACCCTCGTGGCAACCTTACCGGTATTCCTCAACGCTCTCACACACGAAGGCGTACACGTCGTCACCGTCAACGACTACCTCGCTAAACGTGACTCCGAATGGATGGGACCGCTATATATGTTCCACGGACTGACCGTCGATTGTATCGACAAACATAAACCGAACTCCGACGAACGCCGCAAGGCCTATGCCTGCGATATCACCTTCGGAACAAACAACGAATTCGGTTTCGACTACCTGCGCGACAATATGGCTACCTCACCCCTCGACCTCGTACAACGCGGACACAACTACGCCATCGTCGATGAGGTAGATAGCGTGCTGATTGACGACGCACGTACACCTCTCATCATCAGCGGACCTATCCCACAAGGCGAAGACCAGATGTTCGACGAATATAAACACCGCGTAGAACTGCTGGTACGTACACAGCAATCGCTCACTACGAAACTGCTGACCGAAGCCAAAGCCAAAATGGGCAGCGCCGACGAGAAAGAACGCGAGGCGGGCGAACTGGCACTCTTCCGTTCCTTCAAAGGTATGCCGAAGAACAAAGCCCTCATCAAATACCTGAGCGAACCCGGAAATAAAGTGCGCCTGCAGAAGACAGAAGAGTTTTACCTGCAGGAAAACGAAAAGAACATGCACATCGCTACCGATGAACTCTATTTCGTAATCGACGAGAAAAACAAGTCCATCGAACTGACCGATAAAGGTATAGACACACTGACAGGCAATACCGACGACCCGCAATTCTTCGTACTGCCCGACGTAGGTAGCGAAATAGCCGACATAGAACACGACGCTTCACTCTCCGCCGAAGAGAAACAGCACAAGAAAGATGAGGTGCTGGCTAACTATTCCATCAAGTCGGAACGCGTACATACCGTTCACCAACTGCTCAAAGCCTACACCCTCTTCGAGAAAGATGTAGATTACATCATCGACAACAACGAGGTGAAAATCGTAGATGAACAGACCGGTCGTATCATGGAAGGCAGACGCTGGAGCGACGGTTTGCACCAAGCCGTTGAAGCCAAAGAAAACGTGAAAGTAGAAGGCGCTACACAGACTTTTGCCACCATCACGCTGCAGAACTACTTCCGCATGTACAACAAACTGGCAGGTATGACAGGTACCGCCGAGACAGAAGCCGGCGAGTTCTGGAACATCTACAAACTCGACGTAGTAGTAATCCCGACAAACAAACCTATCGCACGCGAGGATATGAACGACCGTATCTATCGTACCAAACGCGAGAAATATAATGCCGTGATAGACGAAATCGTCCGTCTGCGCGATGCCGGACGCCCCGTATTGGTAGGTACGACCAGTGTCGAGATAAGCGAATTGCTGAAACGAATGTTGGACATGCGCCATATCAATTGCCAAGTGCTGAACGCCAAACTGCACCAACACGAGGCAGAAGTGGTTGCAGAAGCCGGTCGCAAGGGTGTAGTAACCATCGCTACGAACATGGCTGGTCGTGGTACGGATATCAAATTGACGCAGGAAGTGAAAGATGCAGGCGGACTGGCTATCATCGGTACGGAGCGTCACGAGAGCCGCCGTGTTGACCGTCAGTTGCGCGGACGTAGCGGTCGTCAGGGGGATCCGGGAAGCAGCGTATTCTACGTCAGTCTGGAAGATGACCTGATGCGTATGTTCGGTAGCGAACGTATCGCAGCCGTAATGGACAGAATGGGTTTCCAAGACGGCGAGATGATTGAACACAGCATGATCTCGAACTCTATCGAGCGTGCCCAAAAGAAAGTGGAGGAGAATAACTTCGGTATCCGTAAACGCCTGATAGAATACGACGATGTGATGAACCAGCAACGTAACGTCATCTATGCGAAACGCCGTCACGCCCTCATGGGTGAGCGAATCGGCGTGGATATCACGAATATGATTTACGACGTAGCCGAGAGCATCATGGCAGACGCACGTGATGCTATGGATTACGAACTGCTGAAGATGGACACGATGCAGGTATTTGCGATGGAAGTGCCTTTCGACGAGGAAAGTTTCCGCGGCGGCAAAGAACAAATGCTGAGCGAACAATTGGCAGAGGCAGCGTTAGATAGTTTTAAACGCCGTATGGATAAACTGATGACTACCGCCAACCCTGTTATCCAAAACGTATTCAAGGAGAAAGGATCGATGTACGAGAATATCCTTATCCCTATCACGGACGGCAAGAAAATGTATAACATAGCCGTCAACTTGAAACGTGCTGCCGAAACCGAATCGAAAGAGGTGGTGAAGGAATTTGAGAAACGCATGATTCTCTACGTGATTGACGACGAGTGGAAAGAGCATCTGCGCCAATTGGACGACCTCAAACAGAGCGTACAAAACGCCAGTTACGAGCAGAAAGACCCGCTATTGATATACAAACTGGAGTCGTTCAATATCTTCAAGCAGATGTTGGATAGTTTCAACCGCCGTGCAATCGCTATCTTGCTCCGCGGACAGATACCTGTACAGAACCCGCAAAGCGTTCAGCAGGCTGCTGCGCAACAGCGTTCCGACTATAGCCGTTACCGCACGCAGAAAGATGCGGTTCAACGTGCCGCACAAGCCAGCGGACAAGCCGCTGCAGCAGGTCGCGATACCCGTGAGCAGCAACGCCCTGAGCCTATTCGGGTGGAGAAGAAACCGCGTCCGAACGACCCTTGCCCTTGCGGAAGCGGAAAGAAATATAAACAATGTCACGGAGCGCTATAAGCCATGCTTGATTTCATTACTTGGAATGTTGATCCTATCCTGTTGCATTTCGGCAACGGGGGAGTGCGCTGGTACGGACTGCTGTGGGCAGTAGGGCTCTATGTCTGCTATCTGGTACAAGTGAAACTCTACAAGAACGAGAATTGCCCTCCCGATTGGGCGGAGAAAATCTTTATGTGGATGGCACTTGGCGTGATTATCGGCGCACGTATCGGACATTGCTGGTTCTACGAATGGCACCTCACGGACGACCCAATCCATGTATTCGGTTGGAGCATACGTTACCGCAATCCCTATATTGAGCACCCTCTGGCAATGCTGAAGATTTGGGAAGGCGGACTGAGTAGCCATGGCGGTGCCTTCGGACTCCTGATAGCAGGTTGGCTGCTGAATAAGAAACACTTTTCCAAGCGTCCCGAATACCATACTTCTCTCATCTGGATATTCGACCGCCTCGTAATAGGCGTCTGCATTACCGCAACGCTGATTCGCCTCGGCAACCTGATGAACTCGGAGATTTATGGCGGTCCGACATCTCTGCCATGGGGCTTCATCTTCGTGCGCGACGGACAGACCGAACCCCATCACCCGACACAAATCTACGAAATGCTATACTGTATCGTGGCGTTTGTTGTGACATGGCTGATGTACTGGCGTGGCAAGTGCTACAAGCGCGAGGGACTAATATTCGGCGTATTCCTGCTGATTGTGTTCGTAACACGTTTCTTGCTGGAGTTTATCAAATTGAACCAAGAGGACTTTGAGGCTAACTTCACCCTTAACATGGGGCAGGTGCTCTCCATTCCCTTTATTATATGGGGCGTATGGCTGATTATCCATGCCCTGCGCACTCCTGCGCGTGAAGATGTGGTTGTTACTACGCACGGAACGAAAAAGAAAGTATGAGATTACGGTGGTTCATATTATTGCTCGGATTGAGTATCACGCTTTATGCAGGTGCTCAAACGGAGGTGTTGCCTGATTCGATAGACGACTATTATGGCGAAGCGTTGCCGGATAGCCTCTTCGAAGCCTTGATGGGGGACGAGTTTCAGCCAACGATAGATACCCTCACGCTCGATAGTCTGACGCAGGATAGCCTCGTATATGATACTGTACAATCGATAAGCGATTTCTATTCGGGCACGTTTTCGGATACGATTATGCTGCAAAACCTTCCTAAGACAGCCGATATGGAAGATTGGCTCATGAATCTGCTCGCCGTGCAGGGACAACGTCTGTATGGCAACGATACGGCACATGTAATAACGGTTGCCGACGTGATTCGTATGGATTCGCTGCGGCAAGATCAGGAAATGCTGGATTCGCTCAAACAACTGAATGCAGGTATCCAATCTGTGCAGGGAGCCGTGCAGGAAGTGGTGGTGCAGAAGTCGTGGATAAAAGATAGCGAGGAAGACCGCGCGGACATCAAACGTGCCCTTAAGGATATGAAGACCCCTTGGCGTAAGTCGGCAGACGTGCTGCTGCAGGTGACACAGAACTATGCAACCGACAACTGGTATCAGGGCAAGATGATGAGTTTTGCCATACTGAGTCAGGTAAAAGGCAATATCGGCTATTTTTCGCCACGATTCACGTGGGAGAATACCGCAGAATGGCGTGCAGGCTGTTCCACCATCAGCGGCGACTCGCTCCGCATACTGAATACATCAGACGATAAGTTCCGCCTCTATACAAAAGCCAACTATCAGATTGTGAAGCAGATGTACGCTTCCTTCTCGGCAGAATACGAGATGCAATTGCTACCCACCTTCAAGGCAAACGAAATGAAGATGAAATCGGCTTTCGCTTCACCTATACGGTTGAACCTCGGTCTCGGTATTGACTACAAACCGATAGCAGGATTGAGTATATTGTTCTCCCCGTTAGCCTATAAGATGGTGTATGTCAGCGATACCACGTATGTCACGCAAACCGATTTTGGCGTGAAAGCAGGCGAGAATATATTGAACGATGTAGGTAGTTCGCTTCGTGTGGAATATGTCTGGAAACCCGTTCGAGAAGTAGCATTAGATACGAAATTCTATCTATATACCAATTATCAGAAGGTGGAATTGGATCTTGAAGTGATTTGCGATTTCATTATCAACCGTTTCTTGTCTGCGCGTGTCACACTTCACCCACGGTACGATAATACCGTTATCTTAGAAGGTAAAGAGAAAGCCCAACTACAATTTAAGGAGTTGGTTTCGGTAGGCTTTGCCCATAAGTTTAAGTAAATTACGGCAACATTACAATGTCTCTCCCATCAGTTCGTAGAGTTCATTCCAGCGGACGATGGCGTCGTGACCGTATTTCCAGATGTTATGGCGAATCTTGCTCAACGCCACTTCTTCGCCAATGTGTCCTTTGGAATAGAACTTGTCGGCATAGCAGATGATTTTCTCCTCCAACGAAATAGGGCAGTAGTCTTGCGCGGGAATAGGCAAGTCTTCGCGTATGACTTGGTCGAGCGTGACGCCTGTACCGGTATGCCGTTCCGCCACTAAAGCATGCTTGGGCAGACCTTCCGCACGCAGCAACTCGGCTCCTAAAAAGCCGTGTTCGATATAGGCGTGTGTGCCGTGGCAATGGATATTAGGCGCGTCACAATGGAATATGCCGATGTCGTGCAGCATGGCAGCCTCCTCTACAAAGCGACGGTCAACCTGCTTCTCCCATTCGGGGTGGGCGTCGATAATACGTAAAGCACGGTCGGCAACTTGGCGACTATGGGCACACAAGATATGCCGCAATTCCTCGTTGTCGGCATAATACTTATCTATCAATTGTGTCAGTTGCTCGTTGGTCATTTTAGTCCGTTCATTAGTGATTTGGCGTCCATACGATGTTTGCCCGGCAGTTGCAATTCCTCAAGAGCGATTGGTCCATCGGCGCAATCGTAAAGCAGGGCATAGCGCTTGTCAGGCTCAGGAATGGCGGTGCGGAATACTTTGACGTTCTCGTATAAGCGTCCGTTGATAGTGAGGTTCGCCCACGCGCAAGGGTAGGGACTCAGTCCACGAACAAAATTATGTATCTCGCGTACGGTCTTGCCAAAGTCGATTTGGCACGTCTCCTTGAAAATCTTAGGTGCAGGAAGCAAGTCGGTTCGATTGGGTTGTGGCGTAGTAGGCACGGGAATGTGCTTGTCGTCGCTATCCTCGATGAGTTGTAAGGTGCGCAGAATCAGTCCGTTACCTAACTCCATCAGGCGGTCGTGAACGCTACCTACATTCTCGTCGTCACCTATAGGCATACGCTCCTGCAAGATGATGTTGCCTGTATCAATCTCGTGTTTTAATAGGAATGTGGTTGCGCCAGTCTCCTTGTCGCCGTTGATGACAGCCCAGTTGATAGGGGCAGCCCCCCGGTATTGCGGCAGGAGCGAAGCATGGAGGTTGAACGTGCCCAAACGGGGCATCGCCCAAACGGCTTCGGGCAACATGCGGAAAGCAACTACAATCTGCAAATCGGCATGATAACTGCGCAACTCCTCGATGAAACTCTCGTCCTTCAGTTTCTCCGGTTGCAGTATAGGAATGTCCTTCGACAGGGCATACTGCTTGACGGGCGAGAACTGCATTTGGTGTCCGCGACCGGCAGGCTTATCGGGCATCGTGACGACAGCCACAACATTGTAGCCGTTCTCAACTAAGGTTTGCAACCCCGCTACAGCAAAATCGGGCGTGCCGAGATATATGATACGTAAGGATTTATTCATAGATAATCTGCTTAATTGGCTCCCCAGAGGAGTTTATCTTTCAGCGACTTCAAGAAACTATGTTCGCCGATTTGTACGAGTTTGACGGTATAAGGTGCCCTCTCGATATGCAAGGTGACATCGTCGGTAAAGATTTGACTTCGACCATCTACGCTGATGAGGTAGTTGCCGTTACGGCTGCGGACACGCAAGTCGATTTTCCAATCGTCGGGAATCACCAGCGGGCGTACGTTCAGGCTGTGTGTGGCGATAGGGGAAAGCAAGATACCGCGTGTTTGTGGCACCATCAACGGTCCGCCGATACTCAGGTTGTAAGCAGTACTGCCTGTGGGCGTTGCTATGACAAGTCCGTCGGCTTCGTAGGTATGGAGCGGCTGACCGTTCACAAGGGTCTCGATAGTAATCATACTGCTCAAAGCCTGCTTCATAACAGCCACTTCATTCAGAGCAAACGGAAGCGATATATGTCCGCCTTCCGAACAGGTAAGAGCCAATACCGAGCGTTGCTCCAACGTATATTTGCCCTGAATAAGACGGCGCATAATCTTATCTACGTCGCGGGTTTGCACGTCGGCAAGAAAACCTAAATGCCCGCAGTTGATACCTAAGATAGGAATGTTCTTGTCGCCGATGGCAGAGGCGGTAGTAAGGAATGTGCCGTCGCCGCCTACCGATAAAGCAAAGTCCAACGGTTCGCCGTCTGCCGTAATCCACTGACCGTCAGCGGATAGGGTGAGGTTATCGTCGGAGAACTGAGGGTATTCACGCAGGTTCATTTCCTGACGTAATTCTTGAGAAAGCAAGACATTGACCTTATGCGACTGCATAAACTCGAGGAGGTGAATAACCTCTTCGATGGTGTTTTTCTTAGCGGCATTTCCAAAAATAGCGATAGTCATACGCGATACGAAATAGGATTACAAAGGTAGTGCATTTTTCTGAAATGTGCAAACCGTCAGGGTACCGATAAGTTAACTTACGGCGGATAGTATTATTTTTTAAGGAAATATCGCGCGCGCACTTGCGTATATGAAAAAAAAGTTGTAACTTTGCACCGAATTTGTGGAGTGTGGTGTCAGACAAACCCGCAAAAGACTATTGGCACGATGACAAAATTAAGTATAAACATCAATAAAGTAGCGACATTGCGTAATGCACGTGGCGGAAATTTGCCCGATGTAGAGCGGTTTGCAGCCGATTGTGAGCGCTTTGGTGCGGAGGGGATTACGGTGCATCCGCGTCCGGACGAGCGGCATATCCGTCATTCCGATGTCTATCTGCTAAAGCAGCAGATTGCTACGGAGTTTAATATCGAAGGTAACCCCACGGAGGAGTTTATCGCTCTCGTTACGGAGGTTAGACCGACGCAAGTTACCTTAGTGCCCGATGACCCTGCGCAGTTGACTAGTAATCACGGTTGGGATACCCGTACGCATGTGGAGAAATTGACGCATATCGTGGAGCGTTTTCATGCCTGCGGAATAAGGGTAAGCATCTTCGTAGATGCCGAGCCGGAGATGGTCGAATGGGCAAAGAAGACAGGCGCAGACCGTGTGGAACTCTATACGGGACCTTATTCGGAAGTGTACGACCGTGACCCGCAAAAGGCTTTGGAAATGTGCCGTCCCGCTGCCGAGAAAGCACGCGAGATGGGTTTAGGCATGAATGCAGGGCACGACTTGAACCTCAGAAACCTCAACGCCTTCGTGAAGGCTTTCCCTTGGACTGCGGAAGTGAGTATCGGACATGCCGTCATTGCCGATGCTCTGTATTTCGGTATTGAGGAAACCATTCGGCGCTACAAACAGTGCCTCAAGATAGACTAATTATTAACTAAAAAAATAGAAAAAGTATGTTACTTCAAATTGATTCAATGGCTATCGCCGAAGAATTGGCAATGGCAGAGGAGCCGGTACAGGAGTCGATTAATCTCTGGACAATGGCTCAATATGGCGGATGGATAATGGTTGTGCTGGCTTTGTTGTTGGCATGGGCAGTCTATATCTTTATTGAGCGTATGGTAGTAATGAAAAACGCAATGAAGGAGGATACCAGTTTTATGGACCGTATCCGCGACTACATTCACGAGGGTAAGATTGACTCTGCTCAAAAACTATGCGCACAAACCGACACTCCTTCTTCCCGCATGGTAGAGAAGGGTATTACACGTATCGGTCGCCCCATGCAGGACGTACAGGTAGCCGTAGAGAACGTAGGTAACCTCGAGGTGGCTAAACTGGAGAAAGGGCTGGTTATCATGGCTACTATCGCAGCTGGTGCTCCTATGTTAGGTTTCTTGGGAACGGTACTCGGTATGGTTCAGACCTTCTACAACATGGCACAATCGGCAGGTGGCGTTATTGAAATGGGCGCACTTAGCGAAGGTATGTATCAGGCTATGGTAACCACGATTGGCGGTCTGATTGTAGGTATCTTGGCAATGTTCGCTTACAACTTCCTTGTAGCGCGTATCGATAGAGTGGTGCGCAACTTGGAAGGAAGAACGATGGAGTTTATGGACCTCTTAAATGAACCCGTATAATGGCACTCAAGCGTAGAAATAGGGTGGAGGCGACGTTCTCGATGTCGTCTATGACCGACTTAATCTTCCTGCTGCTGCTGTTCTTCGTGATGGCAAGCACGATGTCGTCGCCTAACGACTTGAAAATCAATCTTCCGCAATCGCGCTCCAAAACCACAACACGCCAAGTGGTGGCTAAAGTGAGTATTGATAATCTCGGCAATTATTTTGTAGCTCTCGGCAAAGAGAAGCCCCTGCCTATCAACTCGGAAGATTTGGAAGCATATTTGAGTAGTGTACAAGCTACCGACTCAACGATGTACGTGGCTTTGCATGCCGACCAGGACATTGCGTATAAGGAGGTTGTGCATGTATTGGATATCGCTAATGAGCATAAAATGAAAGTTGTGATTGCTACTAAGAAATGACTAAGCAACAAAAAGCAAATATAACGGCTGCTATAGGGACATTACTCTTTATGTCGCTTGTGGTAGCGATGCTTCTGCTGATTACCATTGGCGTGCCGCGAGAGGAGGAAGAAGAGGGAATAGAAGTGGCATTCGGCAATGCGGAGGAAGGCGGAGGCTATCAGCAAGACCCCGCTGCAGAGGCTGCCTCTATGCCTTCAGCGGCTCCTGCTCCGTCGGCTGCTGCCCCGTCGAATAACGACCTCATGACGCAGGAGGAAGAGGAGACTCTGGCTCTGCAACGTCAACGCGAGAAAGATGCTAAACGGAAGGCGGATGCCGAGGCAGAACGCCTGCGCAAGCAGAAAGAGGCTCAGGAAGAGGCTGAACGTATTGCCAAAGAACAGGCTGCTGCTGCGCAGAAAGCAAAAGAGCAGGCGGCTATCGACAAGGCAAATGCAATGGGCTCACTATTCGGAAACAACAACTCCGGCGCTACGGGTAGTGGCGATTCGCAGGGCGATGGACATAAGGGTAATCCTATCGGACATGGTTCGCAAGGCGGAACAAGTTGGTCGCTCGCAGGACGTGGCATCAAAGCGCTTCCTGCTCCGGAAAAGACCTTTGACCAGGCGGGCAAGGTAGTGGTGAACATTCAGGTAGATGGCGAAGGTAATGTGATTAGCGCTACCGTCGGCACAGGAACAACGGTGAGCGACTATAATACTCAGCAATTGGCTATCGCGGCTGCCAAGAAGGCTAAATTCTCAAAGAGCGATACCAAGGTGCAAATGGGTACGATTACTTATACGTTCAAGTTTAACTAACAGATTAACAATAATTTACAAATGAATTACTTGTTTTTAGACAACGGATTTGAAGAAATCGAAGCAATTACTACAGTTGATTTGCTGCGTCGTGCTAACATCGAACTTACTACGGTAAGTATCACGGGCAATCCTATGGTGTTAGGTGCTCATAATGTGGCAGTTGAGGCAGACGGATTGATAGAGGATATCGACTTTTCTGATGCAACGATGCTGATTCTGCCGGGTGGGGCTACTCATCTGGATCATTGTGCTGCTTTGTGCGATTTGCTCGTGAAGCATAACGAGGAAAACAAACTGATTGCAGCCATTTGTGCAGCACCTTCCGTATTAGGTAAATTAGGCATCTTGAAAGGCAAACAGGCTACTTGCTACCCGGGCTTTGAGCAATACTTGGGCGAGAGTTATGTGGGCGGTTTGGTTGTAGAGTCGAAGAACATAATCACGGCGAAAGGTCCCGGATTAAGTAGCGACTTTGCGTTCTGCCTAATAGAGAAACTTGCCAGCAGCGAAATAGCAGATCAGGTTTACGACGCTGCGCAATATTGATAAATCAATAATAGTATAACAAAAATAAACAAATAACGAAAATGAAAAAAACACTTTTGATGGTAGCGATGTTTGCTGCTACTTTTTCTCTCTCAGCTCAAGAGACAGCTGAGCAACCAAAAGACTGGAAATGGTCCGGTATGGTAGGTCTAAATGCCAATGCAACAGGTATGGTCAACTGGGCAGCCGGTGGTAAAAATAATGTTACGGGTACTGCTTATGGTAAAGTACGTTGCCTCTACGAGAAGAACACTCTCAGTTGGGAAACGAACTTGGACGTGGCTTATGGTTTGAGTTATGTGGACCAGAAGTACGATCAACTGCAGAAGGCAAGCGACCACTTGAAATTCAATACCAAGTTCGGTTGGGCGTTTGCTAAACAATGGTACTTGACCGTGAACGCAGGCTTCCAAACGCAGTTTGACCTCGGTCGTGATTACCTCGGAACGGGTGCCCCTAACCCTGTAATCAGTAACATCTTGGCTCCTTCCTATACCGACATCTCTGTCGGTCTTGACTGGAAGCCGAACAGCATATTCTCCGTTTATTTGTCTCCGGTGGCTGGTCGTATTACGACGGCTTATCTCTCTGACCGTGTGAACGAGAAGTTTGCTGACCAATATGCTTTGGCTGACGGTGGTCTGCGCCAGAACTTAAAAGAGAAATATGGTGTATGGAAATATACCGACCAAGGCGATGACGGCTATGCAAAGGACTTTGCGAGCAATGCCAAAGCCGAACTCGGTCTTACCTTGAAGGGAAAAATCGACTGGTCGTACAAGGATTTGAAGATTATTACCGATGTTACAATCTTTACTCCGTACGCTTGGGACAAGACCCGCTTGTATGACTACAACGTAGGCGAAGTAAGCGGTATTTACTCCGATATACAACTCGAAAAAATGGGATTGGACGTGAATGAGGACTTCTTCCTTGGCTATCGCGACAACAACCGCCGTTTCGGTAACTTCGATGTAGATTGGAACGTAGCAATCTCCTATCAATTCCTGAAGTGCTTGAATATCAGTCTTTCTACCAACCTCAAGTATGTCAATGGTTTGAAGATTGACCGTACCGATGCAGATGGTATCACTACCTCGGCAGAGCGCGTGCAGTTCTTGGCTAACCTTGGATTGGGTATCGGCTATAGTTTCTAAATGGAAGAATTAGAGACATTGGAAAAGAATCTCAGTCTGCTGCTTGAGAAGTATCAGGCATTGCAGGCTGAGAACAACCTTCTGAAAGAAGAGAGTGAGCGTCAGCGGGAGGAAGTAATGCAGACGCACGCTGAGTTGGTGCAAATCAAGCAGCAATACAAGTCGTTGCAGGTAGCGCATGCTATGACGGCAACGTCTGAAAATCGGGATAAGGCATATCAGTACTTGACGAATATGATTAGTAGGGTAGATAGTGCGATAGATGTGCTGAAACAATAAAAATGGATAGTAAGCAACATATCACTTTGCAGGTCGGGGCGCATCATCTTGCGTACAATATCGCTCCCGAATTGGAGGAATCGTACCGCAAAGCGGCGGTGTTGCTGAATCAACGCTACGATTTTTATCGTTCTCGTATGCCAAAGGCTTCGGCGGAATTGGTGTGGGTATATGTAGCGTTGGAAGTGGGCTTAAATCTCTGCGATGACAGTCGCAAAAAGAATATCCAGCCGATATTGGAGAGAGTGCAAGCCATGAATCAAAAAATAGAACAACAAATAAATACAGAATTATGATAATCAATATTTTAATAGGCTTGGCTGCCATGATTTTAGGCGGAGTGATTATGTTCTTCGTGTTCCGCTACAGCAGCACAGGTATCTTGAGAAAAGCCGAAGAAGAGGCTGAAAATATCAAACGTAACAAGATTGTTGAAGCGAAGGAGAAGTTCATTGCCCTGAAGTTGGAGCATGAGAATGCGATGCGTGCGCATGAGCAGAAGCAGCAACAGCAGGACCAGCGTCTGCAGCAGCGTGAGCAACAACTCAATCAGCGCCAGAGCGAGATTCAGCGTGCGCAGAACGAGGTGCAACAGCAGGCGCAGCAGGTGGAGCAACAGCAGAAGGCTTTGGAATACAAGTCGCAGGAGATTGAGAAGATGCACAAGCAGGCTGAACAGCAGTTGGAGCAACTGAGCGGAATGTCCGCTGAGGAAGCCAAGAAACAACTGATTGAGGCGCTTAAGGACGAGGCTAAGACCAATGCCATGGCGTATATCAACGACATTATGGACGATGCCCGTCTTACGGCTAATAAGGAGGCAAAGAAGATTGTTATCCAAACCATTCAACGTGTAGCCAGTGAGACTACGGCGGAGAATGCGGTTTCGATTTTCCATATTGATAACGATGAGGTAAAAGGTCGTGTTATCGGTCGCGAGGGACGTAATATCCGCGCTTTGGAGGCTGCCACGGGTGTTGAAATCGTGGTGGACGATACGCCGGAGGCTATTACGATATCGGGCTATGACCCTATTCGCCGTGAGATTGCACGCCTCAGTCTGCACCAGTTGGTGCAAGATGGTCGTATCCACCCTGCACGTATTGAAGAGGTGGTGGCTAAGGTCACCAAGCAGGTGGAGGACGAGATTATCGAGACGGGTAAACGTACTACCATTGACTTGGGTGTACATGGCTTGCATCCGGAACTCATTCGCCTTGTAGGTAAGATGAAATATCGCTCCAGTTATGGTCAGAACCTGTTGCAGCACTCGCGTGAGACCGCTAATCTCTGTGCTGTGATGGCTGCCGAGTTAGGGCTTAATCCTAAGAAAGCACGTCGTGCGGGTCTGCTCCACGATATTGGTAAGGTGGCAGAGAACGAGGAGGAACTGCCGCACGCAGAGTTAGGTATGAAGATTTGCGAGAAGTATGGCGAGAAACCCGACATCTGCAATGCCGTAGGTGCTCACCATGACGAATGCGAGATGGAGACGTTGATTGCGCCTATTGTGCAAGCGTGTGATGCTATTTCGGGTGCTCGTCCGGGGGCGCGTCGTGAGATTGTTGAGACGTACGTTAAGCGTTTGAACGACCTTGAGAACATGGCTATGAGTTTCCCGGGAGTGGTGAAGACGTATGCTTTGCAGGCAGGTCGCGAGTTGCGTGTTATTGTAGGTGCGGATAAGATTAGCGATAAGGATACCGAGATATTGTCGTTCGATTTGGCGAAACGTATTCAGGACGAGATGACTTATCCGGGACAAGTCAAGGTGACTGTTATTCGTGAAACCCGCGCTGTGAACTACGCAAAGTAATGTCGTTTTTTAGAACACCAAAAGAAGTTGGTCATTTGTTATGACCAACTTCTTTTTTTTACCTTGCGCATACGCAACAAAGTAGGACAATTAACATAACATCAACATAACATCAACAT
>JAKSNN010000047.1 GCA_024399755.1 Paludibacteraceae bacterium
GGGCGCTTTTTTATCTTTCCGCTTGCACATTCGGAAAATTTGTAGTACCTTTGCAGAAAATTGAATAATCACTCACAATGAAACGCAAAATTGCTATTGTGGCGGGCGGAGACAGTTCTGAATATGCCGTTTCGCTTCGAAGTGCAGCCGGAATACACTCATTCTTAGACCCGGAAAAGTATGATTTTACCATTGTTTGTTTACGCGGAAGCGATTGGCAAGCCGTTTTAGACTGGCAATTAGCCGATGGCGAGATGAAAATCGGACAAACAACACCTATCGACAAGAACGACTTTTCCTACACCAGCAATGGCGTGAAAACCAAATTCGATTTTGCCTATATCACTATTCACGGTACACCCGGTGAGAACGGTCTGCTACAGGGCTACTTTGAAATGCTGCGTATCCCCTACTCGTGCTGCGGCGTATTGGCTGCGGCTACTACGTTCAACAAGTTCGCTTGCAACCATTATCTCCAAGCCTTTGGTTACCGCATTTCTCCAAGTATCTTACTGCGTAAAGGCGCAGAAAGACCTTCGGCAGAGGAGATTGTGAAAGAATTAGGTTTGCCTTGCTTCATCAAAAGCAACGTGGGAGGAAGTAGTTTCGGTTGCACGAAAGTGAAGACCTTAGATGCTGTTGAACCTGCTATCGCACGTGCCTTTGAAGAAGGTAATGAAGTGATTTGCGAAGCGTTTATGAAGGGTACGGAAATTACTTGTGGCGTCTATAAAACGCGCAAGAACGCTGTCGCTTTCCCTATTACCGAGGTGGTGACAAGCAACGAATTCTTTGACTACGATGCTAAATACAAAGGTCAGGTAGATGAAATCACTCCTGCGCGTATTCCTGACGACGTGCGCGACAAAGTGCAGGCATTCACCTTGCGATTATACGACATATTAGGTTGCCGTGGCATCATTCGAACCGATTATATCCTCACACGCGACGAGAACAACAATACGCAGATTAATCTGCTGGAGGTCAATACAACGCCGGGTATGACGGCTACCTCGTTCATTCCGCAACAAGTACGCGCTGCAGGGTTGGACATTCGGGAAGTGCTGACAGATATTATTGAAAATGAGTTTTGATTAAGCGATTGTCTTATGGATATTAACGGCTATTTATCCCTACTTGATTGGCAAAAAGAGCCACGAGGACTATACGAACCGATTGAATATGTGCTGGCAGCAGGAGGTAAACGTCTGCGTCCAACGCTTGCGCTGATAGCCTGTAAGATGTTTGGCGGCAACGAAAAAGAGGTGGTCCCTGCTGCACTGGCGCTAGAGGTGTTTCATAATTTTACATTGCTTCATGATGATGTGATGGACAATGCCGATATGCGTCGTGGACGTGAAACGGTACACAAGAAATGGAATGTGAACACGGCTATCTTGAGCGGTGACCAGATGATGATAGAGGCATATAAACTCCTTGCGCAAGTGCCGGAAACGAAGTTGAAGCATGCGTTCGGATTATTCAGCCAAATGGCTACCGAGATTTGCGAGGGACAACAGTATGATGTAGATTTCGAGCACCTCAAGACCGTCACGATAGACGATTATCTCAAGATGATTCGCCTGAAAACATCTGTGCTATTGGCTACGGCACTCAAGTTGGGGGCTTATATAGCCGATGCCGAAGAGAAAGCGCAAGAGGCATTGTATCAATATGGTATCCATGTGGGATTGGCATTCCAAATTCAAGACGATATATTGGACGTATATGGTGACCCTGCTACGTTTGGCAAGGCGATAGGTGGCGACATCTGCTGCAATAAAAAGACGTATATGCTTCTTACTGCGTTCCGTTTGGCGGATAAAGAGACGCAAGCCAAACTGCAGAAACTCTTGGCAATGGATATCGCTGCTCCGCACCACAAAGAGGAAAAGATAGCCGCCGTAACCGCTATCTACGACCAGTTAGACGTGCGCTCTCAATGCGAGGCAATCATGATGGAGCATACACGTCAGGCGTTAGATTGTTTGCGCCAACTGCCTCAGAACGAGGCAACCGAACAACTGCGCCATTTAGCAGAGCAACTGAAAACAAGAAAACACTAAATATTACCTTCTAAAACTTTGCAATCATGCCGTACAGAAGACTCCCTAACACCGACCAGGCACGTCTAAGTGCTTTGCAAACTGCGGTTCAGCGCGCCAGCGAGGCTGATTTTACAGAACAAGTGCTTAACTACAAAACCTTGAACGAAGCGCAGCGTTTTGTGATGCAATTTGAGAATCAAGTGGCACAGTATCATGATAATTTCCGCACAAAGGTTTCTGCCAATAAGGAATATCGTCATGTGGTGCAAAATGCACGAATGTATATATCCCACTTCATTCAGGTACTGAACCTGGCTGTAATCCGTGGTGAAATCAAACGTGAGCAGAAGGAACTATACAAACTGGATATTGATAACCATATTGTACCAGATTTGAGCAGCGAGGAAGATATTATGATATGGGGCAACAATATCATCGAAGGAGAGATGGAACGTACCCGCCAAGGCGGTTTCCCGATTTATAACCCTGCTATCAATAAGGTAAAAGTATATTACGATATCTTCAAGGAGCACCAAGTCAATCACATGCTTCATAAGAAGACGACTGACCGTGTTGTAGGTAATTTAGAGGCGTTGCGCACGCAAGCAGACGAACTTATCTTATCCATTTGGAATCAAGTGGAAGAGTTTTACAAGGATAAACTGCCTTACGAGAGAATGCGCAGTTGCCAAGCCTACGGAATAATCTACTACTATCGTACGGGAGAGACGCATTTGACGCGCGAGACGGATATTGCCCTCCAACGTCAACAAGCGAGTCAACCTACATTACAATGGTCTGATCAGGACTAATCACGGCATTCATTTGTACATCGTGCCGTTGTACGGGTATGTGTTGGTGCTTCAACTGAAAACCATAGCAGACACCTATTCTCAAAGTTTTGTTTCTTAACCTTAAGAAACGGTCGTAGTAACCTCCACCACGTCCGATTCGGTGACCTTTCGTATCAAAGACAACTCCCGGGACAAGAATCAAATCCAGCGGCTCCGTGAAAGTGCCTGTCTGAGGCTCCGGAATACCGAAATGTCCTTTTTTCAGTCCCTCGATACTTTCAATCTTGCGAGGCTCGATATAATGGCGATGCGTAACAGGAAGAATAAAATTCTTCTCCTCTTTGTAGCGTTCAAATAGCGGCATCAAATCCACCTCTCCGCGAATGGGGTAATAAAGCATCACATTATGCGCTTTTTTGAACCACTCGGTTGCTTCTATGCGCTCGATGATAGCATCGGAATACGTACGAATCTCCTCTTTGGTGAGAATACGTCGGTGCTGTTCGCTGAGCGCGCGCAACTTGGCTTTAGCCTCTTTGCGAACATTCCAGGGCATCATTGCCCAAAGATCTTTGATATAGCCTTCAAATAACATACTAAAAAATCAAATTATTTACCTAAAAAGATAAAATTTACTGAAATCGACTGCGAAATTACAACAATATTTGCAAATATGCAAAAAAAATAGTACTTTTGTCGCAAATTTTATGCAATGAAGCATTTATTCAACATATTTTTGCTCGTTACGGTAATTTTTTTATCCGCATGTGGCAGCAAAGAGGAAACTTCGACCTCTTCCTCCGTTGCGCAACTGAAAGCGCTCACTTTTAAGGCGGATTCGCGCTATCCCGGATTGAGCAAAGCCGTTTTTACGATTGAGGAGCGACTGGATACAGGGCTGGTATATAACAAAGATTCAATGCTTTTTGGTACAGCGTTGGATTCGGTAGTACCGTCTTTCAAGTTTGTCACAACCCCCGGTTCGGCAATGATTCATCTGTCTAACCCGGATACGTCGTTCTACTTATCCGGAAATGACGTGATTGATTTTACACGACTTCCAATTTATCTGACTATTACTTCTTCCGATGGCAGCACGAAAAAGGTATATGAGATTTGCGCTACCGTGCATCAGGTAGATCCCGATTTATTTGTATGGCAGCAAGTTTGCGAACATGTCTATCCCGAAAACGACAGTGAGCAGCAAGTGCTATGGTTGAATGACCAGTTCACGCTCTTTGCCAATAATGGCTTTGCAAATCACGTTTATACCTCGTCTGATGCTGTGACGTGGCAAGATAAGGGCGAACCGACAGGGCTTCCTACTAATTGCCGTTTGCGTACGATTGTCGCCGCAGACCGTTTCTACTATGCTGCTGATAGCGTTTTATACACTTCGGCAGACGGACTTTCGTGGGCGGCCTATCCTCAAACGTCGCTCTATCCGCACACGATGTTGATGGCTTTTAACGATAAGGTGTGGGCTGTAGCGCAAGAGGGAGACGATATGCAATTGGCGTCGGTTGGCGCTGACGGTATCAGTTTAGAGAGTGCGGAAGTGACATTGCCGAAGGATTTCCCGATTAGTGGTTTTGCTTCGGTGGTGTTTGAGAACAAGAGTTATCGTCCAAGGGCTATGGTTTTAGGAGGCTTTGCCATAGACGGGACACCGTTGAACAGCCGTTGGAGCATTGAATATTCGGCTGCGAAAGGTGAGTATCGCCTGCAAAACCTGACGATAGAACAACCTGAGTTTACTTCGCTTACAGGAGCAAGTATCGTATGGTATAATCACCAACTCTTTATGTTTGGAGGGGCTACCAAAGATATGAAGTTACACGCTCTTCCCATCCTCATCAGCGAAGATGAGGGTATGAATTGGGTGGCTCCCGATACGCTGAAAAATAGTTTGCCAAGCGTCTATGGCTTGCGTCAAAAGCAGTCTGCCATCGTAAAGGATAATTATATTTACCTCTTTGGCGGGCAGAACGCCTCGATTACCCGTACCGATGTATATCGCGGGAAATTAAACTCAATCGATTGGTAATCCGACAGACAAACAGTATTGATAAATAAAACTACTTTATTCGTTATGACAATTAGTAATTATTCATTCAAAGGTCGCAAGGCGATAGTGCGCGTTGACTTCAACGTACCTTTAGACGAGCAGGGAAATATCACCGATGACACCCGTATCCGCGGTGCATTGCCAACATTGAAACATATCCTTTCCGAAGGAGGTTCACTCATTATCATGTCGCACATGGGCAAGCCGAAAGGCAAACCCGAAGCCAAGTATAGCCTGCGCCAGATTGTAGATGCCGTGTCAAAGGCTTTAGGTGTTGCTGTTCAGTTCGCGCCTGATTGTGCAAAAGCACAACAAGCGGCTGCTGCGTTGAAAGCCGGTGAGGTGCTGATGTTGGAGAATCTGCGCTTCTATGCAGAGGAAGAAGGCAAACCTGTAGGTATTGACAAGGAAGACCCTGCTTACGAGGCTGCCAAGAAAGAGATGAAAGCCCGTCAGAAGGACTTTGCAAAGACTTTGGCTGCGTATGCCGATTGCTATGTGAACGATGCTTTCGGTACTGCTCACCGCAAGCACGCTTCGACGGCTGTGATTGCTGACTATTTCGATGCAGAGAACAAGATGTTAGGTTTCTTGATGGAGAAGGAGGTAGAAGCCGTAAATAACGTGCTCAATAATATCCGCCGTCCGTTTACCGCTATCATGGGAGGCTCGAAAGTATCTACCAAAATCGGTATCATTGAGAACTTGATGGACAAGGTAGATAACCTGATTCTGTGCGGAGGCATGACTTATACGTTTGCTAAAGCACAAGGAGGCAAAATCGGTGATTCGATTTGCGAAGATGATAAATTGGAGTTGGCATTGGATATCATCGCACAAGCGAAAGCCAAAGGCGTTAACTTGGTGCTCGGCTCAGATACCGTCATCGCAGACAAGTTCGCTAACGACGCCAATCAGCAAGTATGTCCGTGTAACGCTATCCCTGAGGGTTGGTCGGGTATGGACGCCGGACCGGAGAGCCGCCGACAATTTGCAGAGGCGATAGAAGGCGCAAAGACTATCCTCTGGAATGGTCCTGCAGGTGTATTTGAGTTTGATAACTTCACAGCAGGCAGCCGTGCTATCGCTGAATCCATCGCAAAGGCTACTGATAAGGGGGCTTATTCCTTGATTGGCGGAGGTGACAGCGTGGCTTGTATCAATAAGTTCGGAATGGCAGAACGTGTCAGTTACATCTCAACAGGCGGTGGTGCGCTGCTGGAGGCTATCGAAGGCAAAGAATTGCCCGGTGTGGCTGCTATCAAAGGTTAAAAGAACAGACATTAAAAACAAATAATATGGAAGTAGTAGGAAAAATTATTCAAGTCCTTCCCTTGCAGGAAGGTGTTGGTCGTAACGGCAACCCGTGGAAAGTTCAGGCTTACGTGCTTGAGACGTTGGATCAATATCCTCGTAAAGTGCATTTCGAGATATTCGGAGAGGACCGTATTAAGAATAACCCTTGTCAAATTGACGAGTTGGTTACAGTAAGTTTTGATATTGAGAGCCGTGAGTTCAACGGTCGTTGGTACACCAGTATCCGCGCATGGAAAGTGCAACAAGGTGATATGACGCAACAACAGGCACCTGCTCAAGCAAGCGCATCTGCCCCAGCGGCTGCGGCTCAACCGGCAGCACAGGCTGCTGCACCTGCTGCCGATACGGCTACGTTTGATGCGGCTGCCGGCGTAGACGAAAGTACAGACCTGCCGTTCTAAAACAGTTGCACGTGTCTCGCAAGGCGCTGATATGGCTTATCGTCGCAATATCCCTGCTTGTCGGGGGTATTGTGCTTTGTATTGTGCGGTGGCAAGCATGGTTTGTTAATCCCGCAGAGCCACAATGGAATAACGATACACTGTCCGTCACGTTTACCATACCCGCCTGTATGACAACAAACGGCGATGTCCTTGTGTTAGGCGATACGCATAGTGCGCTATCGCGAGAGCAATGGGCGCATTTAGACTCGATGTGCCCGAATATTACGGCTTACGCTTCCGTAGGTGACCTATTGGAGCGAGGCAATTTCTATTATGTGCAGAAGCATCTGCACGAATTAAAGGGTACTCGTTTCGAGTCTTTACCGATGTTGGCTTGTGTCGGCAACCATGAGTATCAAAAAGGTTTACGGCGTACGTTGCCTGCGATATGGCAGCAGACTTTCCGTATGCCGACCAATGGTCCATTGGATTTTCAGGGCAGTACGTATTTTGTGGATTTTCCGGCTATGCGTGTTATCGCCATTAACACAACAGGTTTGCAAAGTCTGCGCGACTACACACGGGTCTATACGTGGCTCAAGCGTACAATGCAGACAAGACAACAAGGGCAGTTTTCGGTTGTGATAATGCATCATCCCGTATATTCCGTGGCAAAAGGACGATATAATGTCTTTATCAATCTCTTTTTCTGCCGTTTGCTAAATCGGGCGGATATTGTCTTTTGCGGGCACGACCATACGTATGCGCGCCATCTGCCGTACATCGAATTAGTGTCAGTGGAACGTCCGCATGCTATCAAATCGGCTTTGGCTGCGGAAAAGGTGATAGAAAACGAGCCTATTTATTCGTTGCTTTCCGCAAAGCAAGATACTTTAGTTGTGCGCTCCTATTTGATGCGCAACGATTCGCTGGTAGATGAGGTGGTGCTAACCAAAGATAGTCTGTAGCACTTCAATAGATTTGAGTGAGCGCCACTCGTCCAGCATCACTCCCCCATATCCCAATAACTCGGATATATGTTGCATGGCTTGCTGTGGCAGTTCGTGCAGGTTCTCGGTCGTGTCAATTTCTTGGACAAGGTCGCAGAGGTAATTGAAAATGCGCTCGTCGGAAAGAGGTAGCCGTAGCGTCTTGAGCAGCAGTTCGGCTACGAACATTCGAACACATTGTCGCGCTATGTCCGTTGTTGCGATAGGAACGTACTTGAGATGACATTCCTTCAGCGTAGGTAACTGTTGCGTGGTTTTGCTGTCAACGGTTAGTTCGATTAGATTGAGGGGGGATAACACGCTCAGTATGCCCTTTTTCATTCCCTGCTTGGAGTGGGCTCCATATACCATATAAGATACGCACCCACCTGTGCGCACGTATGCGCGAAGAATGGAGGCTTTGTCGGAATAAGGCTGTAGCGCAAGTACTATGGCATCGGTAGTCTGAAGCATAGCACAAAGGTACTACTTTTTTTCCATATAACCAAATTATTTTAAGAGAAGTGGTATTATAAATTGCTATAAAAATTTACATTTTTATATGAATATTTGCACAATTTAAAAAAAAGTTGTACTTTTGCGAATAAAAATTGAAAATAGGCAAGATATATGAGCGAAAAAGAGCAGAATCTGGGTATAGAAGAAGCGATACACCAATTCTACACGTCTCAAACCTTTGCTAAACTTGATAATGAGCAGACAAAACTATACACGCAAAGTCCCGTGTATGTTTTAGATGAATATAATCACGAAATCAAATTATCGCCTGTGAAATAAAAAATGTTCACAGATTTTTCATGCTACTCACTCTTCCTCTCTTTCCACATCGTTGCCACTACAAATCCGAACAACTGACTATATAGTTTTTCGCCTTTTCGCACACTCTTTACATGCTCTTTCCATCGCTCATTCCACATCGCTTTCTTTGTTGCGTCTTTCAGTTCCTCATGGGCTCGCGTCAGCACTTCTTTGTAGGCAAGTCTATGAGCAGTCAGTTTCTCCGACCAATCCCCTTCATGTTTGTGTAAATAATAGGCTTCTGCTTTGCCTACAACAATTTTTCCATTAGGTAATCTGCGTTTCTTAGTCCTCGAAATAAACATTCTACCTGTTTCATCAAATTTGCTTCGGGGTGTCAATCGCCCCTCTAATTCCTCTATGGGATGAGAGTATTGTACTTCTGCCATAATATTGTTTATTGATTATTGTTTATTGTTACAATTGATTATTGTTTACTGTTACAATTGTTGCGATATTTTTCTTTACTATTCACTATTTACTATTTACTATTTTGTTTACTGATTATTGTTTATTGACTATTGTTTATCAGTTCTCCCTCTCCCTGCTCACCCTGCTTCTCGCTCACCAGCTTCTCTGCTTCTCGCTCAACCTATTAACCTCTCTCAACTCCCTCTCCCTGCTGCTCCCCTCTAAACTGTAGCGGCTCTGCCGCGTCCTGTAGGCGCTTTGCGCTGTCCTCTAACCCCGTATTTTCTGGTTCTTCGTCATATTTCGTGATTTCTATATGCTCTCTGGCATAGCGTTTTATCATTAGCCACACTCAATATTATTGTGTTGTGCAACAACGTGTGGCTATATTTTTCTGTTGTACACACAGTTGGACGATATTATTGTCGTTTCGGCATCGGCGGTTGAACGCCGATTATGCCGCAATGCACACTCTCTATCGGCGGTGAACGCCGATATCTATGACTCTCCTTCACGAAAAGTGACAAAGAACCTATTTTCTCCGTACTCGTTCTTTACTATTCCTTTATGATTCCTTTACTATTCCTTTATGATTTCTTTATGATTCCTTTATGATAACAAGCCATATATAATGAAGATACAATGATGGTACAATGTTTTTGTACTAATTTGTAACTCTTTTTTCGGGGCAAAGGTACTATAAAAATACGACATCTGCAAATTTTCCACGTACAAAGTTTGCATAGTTCAAAAAATCTTTGTAATTTTGCAACGAAATACAAATAACGAACAAATCAATTCGCCTATGGAATAAAACAAGCAAGAAATTTGCACAATAGATAATATAGCGTTATCTTTGTTTCACACTTATTGAAATTTCGCCAAAATTTTTCGTCCGAGTGAAGTAAAGTTCAACGCTCACATTGCATAAATGTGGGCTTTACTTTATCCAAGGACATAGGTGTTTGGCGATACCTCAATAAGTGGATTAAAAAGTTTAGTCCACTTTTTTGTGCCTCGTCAAACAACGGACTCGGAGTAACTGAAAAGCCGTCAAGTGAGTAGGTCAACAAATAATTTTTAAGTATCATGTACAAAAACAAATTTATTCTTGCTGTAGCATTAGTGGCAAGTGCATTTATGATGACATCGTGCGGAGGGCCTAAGAAATTGACACAACGCATTATTCCAAAAGCAGTTAGTACAATTAACTCTGTAGGTTTATCAGAACTTAATCTTAAACATGGAACAGACTATACTATTGTGAATACAGTAACGGCCGATGCTACGATTCTTTATTCTGAACAAAGGAAAGGAGAACAAATTACAATCAAAGAGGAAAATGGAGAATTCAAACTTGTTTACACATTTGATAGTGAGCAAGAAAAATGGTATCTTACCGATTTTGATGGAATAGCTCGTTTCGGTTTCTTGAGTAACGATGAGGGACAAACTTCCTTAAGAGAAGTTAATCCAGAAAATGTGGCTCGCCATTTTGCTATCTATAAAATTATTAATGCTTCTAAGGTGCGTGGCGCAGATGGACTTATTGAACCCGTTATTTCGACCAATGTAGACCAACGTGGAAAAGAAATTGTATTCAAAACTACCGTTTCTGCAAAACTTATTAAATTGAAAACAGATGCAAAATAAAACTTAATAAACAAAATAAAATTATGAAAGCAAAAACATTTATTGCCTTAATGGTTGTGGTTGTATGTGCAACATCCTGTTCTTTCAACCGCAATGTTACGACATCTACGCCTCCACAAGTGCAAACTATTAACCTTGCCCTTGTTGAACAACCTCAAGCAGATAAATATGCAAATCTTGAATATGGTATTCGTCTCAATATTCAAGATGGTCGTTCTGACAAACGACTAATTCAAATATATGATGCATCTGCAACTACAATTCCAACTGTTAATGTCAATCCTGGTATTGGTTCCTTTGTGCCAGAAAGTATGCGACAATATATGCGTACTATGGGTTTTAACATGGATGCCGATGTGGCAACAGATTACTTGATGCAGATTACAATCAAGGAATTTCGTACTGATTGGTTATCAGGTATTGGATGGACTGGTACCGTTATTATGGATGTGAAAATTTTTGATCACAATCGTGCTATTGTTTACCCAACAACAGAGGTGTCGGGGCGTTCTAGTGTTTATGGAAGTGCAACATCTATCTTATATGCTCAGCAAGCCATCAATAAAGCGTATGCTGCCGCACTTGCTGACATTGATTGGGATAGAGTGGCCTACTTCTTACATCGCGCAAGTTCTCCACAACAAGAAGCTAATAAACAAGTCAAAGGAGAAGGGAATACCGCATTGGAGCATTCTGTAATTCATTGGGATATTCAATCTCGTCCAGCTGGAGCTGATATTGAATGGCGTATTGTTTCATCTTCTCCAGAAATAAAGAGTCAGAATTATCGATACCTCAACACTACACCATATGAATCAAGTGAGGTCTTTGATATAAAGGGTCTTACATATAATAATTCGGGAAATGTACAAATTGTAATTCGTTGTTCTAAATCAGGATATGCCACATCGGAGAAACGATTCAATGTGCGTGCTATTCTGGACGAAAAAGAGATTAGTGCATTTTTCCGTTTGAATAAAGAGGATGAATAATAAGTTATTTACGATATAGGCCTTTTATGGGTCTATATCGTAAATTTTGATTCAAGATACAATTATGAAGAATTACATTTTATTTTTCCTTTTGATAATATTTCCATTGAATATATTTGCAGGAATTATTGTCTTAACAACGGGCAATAATATTGAAGGCATAAGCAATATCTCCGTTCGAGACCAATTAGTACTATACCAACAAAATGGAAAGAGTATGTCTTTGCCTATGGAGGAAGTGTCTGCAATTTTATATGATGATGGGAGATATGAAGAAATACAACACAAATCTTCAAATTACCAAGAAGATTTTCCTCAAGAAACTTATTCCAATGCAGAGAATGAAACAAATATTGAGTATTCAGCGAAACCTGTGCCCAATAATATCAATGTGACAAAAGAAGAAATTCAACAACAAAGAACTCAACAAAAAGCTGAATCCCAAAAAGCAATAAAAGCATGGGGTAATTGGGTTAAATCTGCTTTTAAGGGAGATAAAGACGGATGGAATCCTGCTAAAAACCCCTTATGGAACAAAGAATCAAGAGAGAAGTATTCTGGTGGTAGTGCTCCGGAGACACAATCACCCACACCTTCCTCATCAAACGATCCTGCTCAATCTAATGATAATAATTGGTAATTATTAGTGATGTGTTAACTTTAATATTTAATCGTCCATTTTTTGTGGACAGTAGTAAATTCATTTATAAATATGGAAAATAAAAATAGACTATATCTCATAGCCATTGCTGTTTTAGCTGTAGCATTGATTACAACAGTAATAATTTTATGCTGTAAAAATAGCACGTTGAAAGAACTGGTCGGTCAGATGGAGGTGGAGAAAGAACAACTTCAAGAAGAATATCAAAGTCTTAACGATGAATTCTCAGAGTATCAGACAGATATGACGATTCATAATGATTCCTTGGTTAGTGAACTCAGTAAAGAGCAACAACGTGTGCAAGATTTATTAGAGGAACTTAAGATAACAAAGGCTACGAATGCTAAAAAAATTGCAGAACTCAAACAAGAGTTAGCTAGTGTTCGTGCAACTCTCAAAGAGTATGCCAAGCAGATTGACGCTTTGAAAGCGCAAAATCAATTGTTAATGGATGAAAATTCCGTGCTTCAAGATGAAAAATCCACCCTTACGGATGTGGTCAATCGTGCATCTGTGTTAGAAGTTACTTCATGCTCTGTTGTCAAATATACTAAACGAGGAGCAAAAACACCCCTTGCAGGGCTGACGCGAAGTGTTGGAATAACATTCCATATAGCAAAGAATTTGGCCGCTAAGGAAGGAGAGCGTGTTGTAGAACTGAAGATTTACGATCCGTCAAACTACGAAGTTGCTAGATTATACAAAAACTTCACTTTCTATGGCAATGCCATTGATTTAGAAACCGTTTGGGAGTTGGATAAAGCCCCTAAAGCAGGAGAATATGCTGTTAGTTTCTCTATCAATGACGAATGTATTGGCAATTATTCCTTTAATCTATAAGTAATTGTTAGTCGTAATATTTCTGTGTAGTGCGCTACAACTAATCGGCTATTCATGAATTTGCTATTAGTTGTATAGCGCACTACTTAACTTTATTTATTAAAACTGTGAAGTTGACTTCAGAATCACGATATAAAAGGAGGGAATAGGGAGGACAAGTAGCTCGATATCCTCTCGAAAAACGGCTATATTCGTCGGACGAAACAGTCGAGACGTTGGTCAGTTGGACATCAATATCTACCTTTCAGCCATTCGCCGAAGAAATAATCATAGACACGGTAGCAACCATTTTCCTGCGTAATTAAAGCTTCCTCCAATAATGCTGGCACGGCTGCTTGTACTGAACTGGGAGAAGGTAATTTATAGGTCTTGATGAAATTACCAGAAGTGATTGCTTGAGCCACTCCTGCTTTTGCAATAGCAAGAAGAACTTGCTTTTGTTTAGTAGGAATATGTTCCATCAGTTCGCGATATGCCATGTCTTGTCGCCCAATAATGTGCTGACTTGTTTCATCTAAACGATTGATAGTGTAAGTCTCATTGGGAGCTGTTGTGGCAAATATCTCATTCATCATCATCTGTATAAACCATGATGTGCCATCATATTTATGATAAACGGCTTCGATGACATCTTGGGTGATGGTCTTCCCCCGTTCTGCGAACTTATCTTGTACAAAAGAAGTATAAGCCTCCAACGGAATGGCATCTAATCCCATAGATGCAGCACTTTGATAGAACGGTTTAGTAGAAGAGAAGAACATTTGCGTCATCAAATGGCGTTTACTTCCCGAGTAAATGAAATGTGCGTTCTTACAGTGCTGAATCTTGGTTCTCAGTTTGGCTTCTACACTTTTATCATCGGTATAAGTGGATATCTGTTGAAATTCATCGAATGCGATGACGCAACGTTTATCCGCTAATTCAATATATTCGAAAATCTCATCTAAAGTAATGTCAGGAGTTTGAATATCACCAAATTGCAAATTCAATTGGGGTATTCCAGATATGGGGTCAAATTGTACACCAACTTGTAAGGAACGTACAACTTGAAAGAACTTTTCTTTCCAAATGGTTGGTTTAGGCTTCAGTTGCTCGTAGATACTTTTCCCTAATAAATAGACAAATTCAGCATACGAGTTAGTCCCATAAATATCAATATAAAAGGTGTAGTATTGCTCTCGTATAGGCGATTGTAAGAAGACATGCTCAATCAACCCCGATTTACCCATACGACGAGGAGAAACAAGGGCAACATCACGTCCGTTGATGATATGTTGCATTAACATATTTGTCTCTTTTATGCGGTCACAGAAATACTCCGGAGCCACATATCTTCCTACTACAAAGGGATTTTCAAGATATACACTCATAATTATTATATTTATAATTATTGTATTTATAATAATTTCGTGCAAAGGTACAATTTTTTTCTCAATCTACCAAATATTTGGGCAATAATAAGGAGAAAATATTTTACTTTTTTGTAAATCGTGGAGAACTTGTATATCCCGACAAGGTCATATCTGAACTTACATTCGGATTTTGGGTTATGCTTTTAAATAGCCAATATGAGTTGTTCTTATGGAAAGCATTGCGAAAAGCATTTCCATATATGCCTAAGAATCAAC
>JAKSNN010000048.1 GCA_024399755.1 Paludibacteraceae bacterium
ATGCAAGCACAACAATTATTAGATGCCATTACGGCACTGACAAGCGAAGTTGCGCTCCTGCGCGAGCAACTCGCCCAATCATCTTCTAACATGGTGACCGCTGCACCTCAACCTGCTGCAGCCGCTGCACCAACTCCTGCTTCCCTATTGTCCGAAGCGAAAGATGTCATCATCGTTCCTGGTTACGGAATGGCGTTGGCACAAGCACAGCATGCAGTTAAGCAGCTGGCTGACAAACTTGAGTTCCGTGGAACACGTGTCCGCTTTGCCATTCACCCTGTGGCTGGACGTATGCCTGGGCACATGAACGTTCTATTGGCGGAAGCAGACATTCCATACGAGAAATTATACGAGATGGACGCAATCAATAGCGAATTCCAAAATACGGACGCTGTGATTGTAATAGGCGCTAACGATGTTCTTAACCCAGCCGCACGCAATGCCGAGGGAACACCTATCTATGGTATGCCCGTCTTGGCAGTTGATCAGGCAAAACAAGTCATTATTTGCAACTTTGACCTCAAACCCGGTTACGCAGGAGTGGAAAACCCGCTCTATACACGCGAACAGGGTGTGTATCTCTGTCTTGGTGATGCCAAACAGACACTGATGCAGATTATGAACGACATTCATTGACAGTTGATTTGTTAATTATAGAACATATTTAACGTTAGGAGCCGAAATGCATCGTGCACTTCGGCTTCTAATTGCTTGTGCATTCTGTTGCAAGAAAGTACAATATGTAAAATTGCAACACGATTTGAAAAGTATGTGCAGAAGATATATCATAGTAGTACTCGTTTTGGCTGCCTGTATGATTGGTTGCAACCATCAACAAGTGGCGAATGTGGATAATGATGAGCCACAGTATTTTCGTCTAATGGATAGTGCCGACTGCCGAATCGCCGAGGTGCTTGACCCTTGGCACGGCGGTAAAGTGTTAGCACGTTATACGATAGAGCGCCCTCTGACACGCATTGCCGTGACATCCGCTACCCATATAGGGTGCCTGAAGGAATTAGGCAGAATGGACGTGATTGTGGCAATGACCAACCCGAACCTGCTATATAACGTACCCGAGCAAGCGGTTGCCGACATAGGCGAGGATATCCATATCAACATAGAGCAGTTGATACTGAGCCAACCCGAGGCGGTGTTCGTTACTTCCTACGGGCAAGAGATGGCAAATATGGAGCGCATACGCCAAGCAGGCATAGAGGTAATAGAAATGGTGGAATGGATGGAACAAAGTCCGATTGCACGTGCGCAATGGCTGCGGTTTGTAGCCGCATTCATCGGAGAGACGGACAAGGCGGACTCCATCTTAGAGGCTATGACAGAGAACTATTACCGGTTGGCAGAACTGCGAAAAACACCGATGAAACCGGCAGAAAATGTAACTATCATGTCGGGTGCATCGTTCCGCGGAACGTGGTATGTGCCCTCGGGCAGCACTTTCATGGGACGGCTATTCCGTGATGCCGGAGCGAGATATGTATTCGACAAAGAAACGACTATCGGCAGTATCCCCCTGACGACCGAAAAGGCTTTGCAGAGTTTTGCAGATGCCGATGTGTGGGTAGGGTGCAACGCCAAAGATATGGCTGAACTGAAAGCACTTGACGAGAAACATACATGGCTACAGTCGTACCAAAACAGACGTGTCTATTCGTTCTATAAAAGCCAAAACGCAACGGGCGGAAACGACTTCTGGGAGACGGGTTTTGTACACCCTGACTATATCTTATTCGACCTTATCTGGGCGATGTATCCGGAACGTTTGGCAGATTATCAGCCGCATTTTATTCAGCATTTGGAATAGGGGGGAAGTTGCCTATATCTCCCGTATAAAATTACAGAGCGACTGACAAAATCAATCGCTCTGTAAAAGTTCCGATGAAATCGGGTGTTTTTGCACTTTTTTGGGTGCGTAGCCGGATTATCCTCCGCACTTGGAATAACCGCACTTTGGACAGTGCATACAACCCTCCTCGAAGACAAGCGGTTCGCCACACTCAGGACATACCTGCCCGGGAACGACGGTACCGTCCTGTATATACTTCTTGAGGGCGCGTTCTACACCCACTTTCCAACTGTTGATAGACTCGCTATCCATCTGCAAACCGCTAATCATCTTAATGACCTGGTCGATAGGCATACCGTAGCGCAACACACCAGAGATAAGTTTGGCATAGTTCCAGAACTCTTTGTCGAACTTATAACTCAAGCCTTCCATCGTAGTCTTGAATCCGCGTGAGTTGACGAACTGGAAGTCGTAACGCTTTGTTCCGTCCTCTTGCACGACACGGATAATCTTACCTTTGGTGACGCTCTTAGGAATCATCAGACCTTCCTCGTCGTCTGCCAGACCGGTAAAAATCTCGTAAGGCATACCGTCTTTGATACCCACGAAGGCAATCCATTTGTCCTTGTTGTTCTGGAAGCGCACGACATCACATTCGAGTTCGGCAGGGCGGACACGCACTTTGTTCTCAAAGCAGACGCACGTCTTTTCTTCCTTCTCCTCTTTCGACTCTTCCTTTTTCTTGTTGACGCTCTCGAGCACACCCGTACGACTGCCTTCACGATAGACGGTGCAACCTTTACAGCCGCAACGCCAAGCCTCTTCGTAGAGTTTGCCGACCAGTTCTTCGGTGACATCGGCAGGCAGGTTGATAGTGACGGAAATAGAGTGGTCTACCCATTTCTGGATAGCGCCTTGCATCTGTACTTTCGCCAGCCAATCGACATCGGCAGCCGTAGCGTGATAATACGGCGATTCAGCCACGAGGGCATCAATCTCCTCGGGCGTATAGCGGTGAGACGGGTCGTAGGTATGACCGTTAGCGTTCATCCACGTGATAAACTTATGGTGGAAAACGGTATATTCCTCAAAACTATCTCCAACTTCATCTACGATGTCCACATGTACGTTCTTGTCGTTGGGGTTCACCTTGCGACGACGGCGATAGACAGGCAAGAAGACCGGTTCAATACCGCTGGTGGTCTGCGTCATGATGCTGGTAGTACCCGTAGGCGCAATCGTGAGGCAAGCGATATTGCGGCGTCCGTATTTCTTCATATCGGCGTAGAGGTCAGGGTCTGCTTCCTTGATGCGCGCAATATAAGGGTTGTTCTGCTCGCGTTTCCAATCGAACACCTTGAAAGCGCCACGCTCTTTTGCCATCTCTACGCTACTACGGTAAGCAGCAAGGGCAAGTGTCTTATGAATGAGTACAGAGAACTCGGTGGCTTCGGGCGTACCATAGCGCAAGCCCATAGCAGCCAACATATCGCCTTCGGCGGTAGTACCTACACCCGTGCGGCGTCCCTGTGTGGTCTTGCTCATGATTTTCTCCCACAGTTCGCGCTCGGTGCGTTTGATAGAGTCGTCCTCCGGGTCGCTATTGATTTTAGCCAAAATCTTCTCAATCTTCTCCACCTCCAAATCAATGATATCGTCCATCATACGTTGGGCTACGCCCACGTGTTTCCTGAACAGGTCGAAGTCGAACTCAGCCAATGCAGTAAACGGATTCTTGACGTAACTATAGAGGTTGATAGCCAACAGGCGGCAACTATCGTACGGGCAGAGAGGAATCTCTCCACAAGGGTTGGTGCTGACGGTGCGGTAGCCAAGGTCGGCATAGCAATCGGGCACACTCTCGCGCCGGATAGTATCCCAGAAAAGTACACCCGGTTCTGCCGATTTCCAAGCGTTGTGGATAATCTTCTTCCAGAGTTTCTGAGCATCAATTTCCTTCGAATACACCGGCTCTTTGCTGTCAATAGGGTATTGCTGGGTATATGGCACGCCGTCGATAGCAGAACGCATGAAAGCATCGTCAATCTTGACGCTGACGTTAGCGCCCGTTACCTTTCCTTGCTCCATCTTGGCATCGATAAACGCCTCGGAATCGGGGTGCTTGATACTAACGGACAGCATCAGTGCGCCACGGCGTCCGTCTTGTGCCACCTCGCGGGTAGAATTGCTATAGCGCTCCATGAAAGGCACAAGCCCTGTACTGGTAAGCGCGGAGTTCTTGACGGGACTTCCTTTCGGGCGAATGTGACTGAGGTCGTGACCCACTCCGCCACGGCGTTTCATAAGTTGGACCTGCTCTTCGTCGATTTGAATGATACCTCCATAACTATCAGCATTACCGTCTTGTCCAATGACGAAGCAGTTGCTAAGACTGGCTACTTGGTAGTTATTACCGATGCCGGTCATAGGGCTGCCCTGCGGGCAGATGTAGCGGAAGTGACGCATCAATTCGAAAAGTTCAGGTTCGGACATGGGGTTCTTGTAGCGAGCCTCAATGCGTGCAATTTCGCTTGCGATACGATGGTGCATATCGTCCGGAGTTTTCTCGAAAAGATGCCCGAAACTATCTTTGAGAGCATACTTGGTAGCCCAAACGCGTGCCGCCATTTGGTCGCCACCGAAATACTCTATCGATGCTTTCTCGGCTTCCTCTTGTGTGTAGATTTTTTGCTCCATAAATAAATATAGTGTTTATAAGATTATTTTTCCGTTGAAATCGAGGGAAATGGAATGCAAAGGTATATCTAAATAATTGATTGTGCAAACATTTTTGGAGAAAAAGTTTTTAACAAATTTGTAATTGTTTCCCAAAACAAAGATGTAAACTATTGAAAAATAAATGATTATATTTTTGGTGCAGTATAAAAGTTTCCCGTTTTAGAAAAGTTATTAACAGAGTATGACACCCGCTGACAAAATGTCGCAAGAGCAGAGAAGAAATTGATGCTATAAAAAAAATGAAGAAAAATACGCAAAAAAGTTGTGTATATGGAAAAAAATGAGTAATTTTGCAGCGTTTTTTTGATATATGGAGAAAAATAACAAAAATAACATATTTTTATGAAACAGAAAAACAGAATTTTAGCATTATTGCTGGTGAGCGTTTTAGCTTTGCCAATGTTCGCTGAAGAGGCGGAAACAACAAAAAGTAAGTGGCTTGATGAGTATCCTAAGCACATAGGATTTACTTGGGGAGCAGATGAAGAACTGACGGCCAATTATATATGGCGCGGCTTGCGTGTAGCAGGTTTGAGTTCTTTCACGGATTTGAGTGTAGGTTACGGAGGATTGTATTTTGATATGTGGTGGAGTCTTGGTGCACAGGATTGGGCATTCAATCGAGGTTCTGCTCTTGCCAATTTCCGTCCCGAGGTTGACCTTACATTGGGTTTTAGCCGTTGGGGCTTGAACATTATGTACATGCAGATGTTCTATTTTGACACATACATTGGCGATGGGACTCCAAGTCGTTTCTTTGATTATGGCAACCATGGTTATTTCCAGGGAGGTATTACGCAGGAATGGCGTGTAAAATACAAGGTAAGTAGCAAATTGCCTTTGACATTCCTGATTTGTGCCCGTACTTTCGGTCGTGATGGATATTACGAGATGAAGGACGAGTATAAAACGGATGCCAATGTGGCAGAACAGATTATCGGTGAGAAAGCATATTTTGGCGTAGATGATATTAGAAGTGGCGAGAAACTTGATCCGTCAGAAAGAGATCATTACGAGTTGAAACGTGCTTATTCTACGTATTTTGAAATCGGTTATGATTTCACGTTGGCTAAAAATTGGACATTGACGGCTCAGGTAGGTATGACTCCGTGGAGAAGTGTGTACACTTTGTTCCAAGGCGGTTTTGCGATTAATAACCTCAATATCCGTGCGGTACGTACTTGGGAGTGGGGCAAACATTGCGATATGCGTGGCTATTTGCAATGTATGGTTAACCCATGGCAATTGGCTACGAATGGTGTAACGCAAGATGGGTTGATGCTGAACGCCGGAATAGGCGTGTCTTTCAAGTAAGATGATCTTTGAAAGGGAATAAGAAAAAATGGCAAATAATAACAGAGGTTCATTCTCTAGTAAATTTGGCGCGATTGCTGCCATTGCCGGTTCAGCGGTAGGTTTGGGTAATATATGGAAGTTCCCATACGTGGCAGGTGAAAATGGCGGAGCTGCTTTTTTGCTCATCTATATTGGAATCACTTTGCTGATATCCATTCCTGTTTTATTGGCAGAGTTCTCAATAGGTCGTCATGGCCAAGGTAATGCTTTCCGTTCGTTCGTTAATATGACGGGCAAGAAAGGTTGGGGCGCTATTGGTATTCTGGAATTGTTGGGAGCAATCTTTGTGTTGGCTTCGTATTGTGTCATCGCAGGTTGGTCGCTCGAGTATATCATGCGGAGTGTGATGGGCGGTTTCCATGGTATGACGCAAACTCAGATGGATGTCCAGTTTGATATGTTTGTTGCATCCGGTTGGCGTCCTATCGTATGGATGGTCGTCTTCTTGATTATCAATAGCGGGGTGCTTGGAATGGGTGTAACCAAAGGCATAGAGCGTTGTTCGAAGTTCATGATTCCTGCGTTGTTCTGTATCTTAGTGATGTTGGCAGGTGTCAACTTGTGGCAGCCCGGTTTTCAGGAAGGTGCTGCTTTCATCTTGAAACCGAATTGGAGTGCCGTTTCCGGACATACGGTGCTGGCAGCCTTAGGTCAGAGTTTCTTCTCGCTCAGTATCGGTATGGCAGCCATGATTACGTATGGCAGTTATATCCAACGTCAAGAGAGTCTGAATGGTGTGGGCGTAATCGTATCGTTAGCAACCGTACTGATGGCTATTTTGGCAGGTTTGGCAATTTTCCCAAGTGTGTTCAGTTATGGTATTGAGCCTACGAAGGGTGCAGACCTCGTGTTCAAGACATTGCCTCCATTGTTCGCGGAATTGCCGGGAGGATATTTCATTTCGATATTGTTCTTTATCCTGCTGTTCTTCGCAGCATTGACCACTTCGCTCAGTATCATGGAGTCGTTGGTGGCTTTCTTCTCGGAGGAACTGCATATCAAACGTGTATGGGCATTGGCAATCGGCTTTGCCATTATCCTTATCAGTTCGACGCTCTGCGCGATGAGCCAGATGCCGGACAGCCATATCTTGGTAGGAGGTGAGACACTGTTTGATTGGACGGATAAGTTCTGCAGCGCATATATCCTGCCATTAGGCGGTTTGGCTTGCGTGATTTTGGTAGGCTGGTTCGTGCCGCACCATGTCGTAGAGCACGAGTTGACTTCGTCGGGTAAGACACCGTTGTGGATATACAAGTTCATCGTCTTCATGATGAAATATATCTGCCCGGTAGTGATTATCATTCTGCTTGTGAACTGCATTTTGGATTACTTTGGTGTAGATATGATTGCTGCACTAATGAGTCTCATTCATTGAATAACAACAAACTAATTTTATACAATTATGGCAAGAAATCAATTTGCAAGTAAGTTCGGCACCATCGCAGCCATTGCGGGTTCGGCTGTCGGCTTAGGCAATATCTGGAAATTCCCGTATGTTGCCGGTCAGAATGGCGGTGCTGCCTTTCTGATTATCTACATCGTCATTTCCATTCTGATTTCCGTTCCGGTGATGCTCTCTGAGTTTGTCATTGGTCGTCGTGGTCAGGGAAATGCGTATCGTTCTTTTATCAATTCCAGCGGTAAGAAAGGTTGGGGTAGCGTAGGTGCTATCGAAATCTTTGCGGGCATGGTGATTCTCGCATTCTACTGCGTAGTTGCGGGCTGGTCGTTGGAGTATATTATGGTGTCAATCACGCATAATTTCTCCGAGATGTCGGCAACCGAGATGACATCTATGTTTGGCGATTTCGTCAATAGTTGGCGTCCCGTATTATGGACAATTGTGTTCCTCGCTTTGAACTGTGTCGTATTGGCATTTGGTGTGTCGAAAGGTATTGAGCGCTGCTCTAAGTTTATGATTCCGGCATTGTTCCTTATCCTGCTGTTCTTAGCCATCGTATCATTCAGTTTGGAGGGGTGGAAAGCCGGTGCGCTCTTCCTCTTGAAACCGAACTGGGGTGCGGTAACGGGACAAACGATTATTATGGCATTAGGTCAGTCGTTCTTCTCGCTTTCGTTAGGAATGTCGGCTATGATAACCTACGGTTCGTACATTCAGAAAGACCAGAGCCTTGTCTCCGTTTCGGGTATCGTTACGGGCGCAACGGTGTTGATGGCTGTTTTAGCCGGTTTGGCTATTTTCCCCAGCACGTTCACGTATGGTGTGGAAGTGACCAGCGGTCCGAACCTTGTGTTTGTCACCCTTCCTCCTTTATTTGCGCGTATGCCCGCGGGTAATATAGTATCCGTTCTATTCTTCGTTCTTCTGCTGTTCGCAGCCATTACTTCCTCGTTCTCTCTGTTGGAGGCAGGTGCTGCTTATATCAGTGAGGAATGGAAAGTGGCTAAGAAACCTGTCGGCCGTGTACCGGCATTGATTATTTTGTTCGTTGTCATCGGTGTTCTTTCCGTTATTTGCGCTCGCTCGCAAGTAGAAGGCTCTACGCTGAAGATTCTCGGTTGGACGGTATTCGACTTTACGGATATGTTCACGTCTAACTTCATCTTGCCTCTCGGTGGTATCGCTGCATGTATCTTGGTAGGACAATTGATGAAGCGTGATGTAGTATTCAACGAGTTGACTTCTGACGGTCAGTTCAATGCGAAGGTTGTTTCGTTCTTCTATTGGTTGGCACGCTTTGTTTGCCCGATTATCATCTTCTTTATGTTCATCAATGGTGTTTCGTCGATTCAACGCCCTGTTGTAGAGGAAGAGATGGATACTATTGCAGCCGATTCGAAATATCCTGCTGCCGAGTTCCAACGTGCAACGATGGCACTCGTTCATACTCCGGGAGATGAACTCTTCGAGGCTATCGTTCACCCAAGAGCAGGCTTATTCGACGATTATTTCGATGTTAACTTGGCTGCCGAGGAGCACCTCTCTTTCGTCAAGGTAATGGAAGATAACGGCGTGAAAGTATATAATTTGCGCGAAGTATTGATGAAGGCTCCGCGTGAAGAACTGAAGCCTCTCGTAATGCAATCAATCACGTATAATCCTGAAGATGAGGAATATAAGAATCATGTGGTTGACCAGATGAGCGTACAAGATATGGTAGATTGTATCTTGCTTCGTCCTACGGTTAATTTGACAGAGAACGAACTCTATACGGGTTCGCAAGCCGATTACCATACGGCTCCGCTCAGCAATATCTATTTCATGCGTGACCAAAGTATCATTACCAAGAAGGGTATTATCATGGGTCACATGAATGAGAAACAGCGTGAGAATGAATCGGCCGTGCTGGAACTCTGTTACCGCGTGTTGGGCGTGGCACCAATCTATCGCATAACAGGTGATGATGCCTTCCTTGAGGGTGGTGACTATATGCCGTTCCATACGATGAGCATTATCGGTTGCAGCCAGTTGACCACGATGCCTGCTATCAATCAATTGATGAAGAACGACCTGTTAGATTACGACCGCGTAGTTGTAGTACATTTCGATTCGAATAAAGAGAATGAGATGTATCTGGATAACTTCTTCAATATCATTGATAAAGACCTTGTTACCATTAGTGAGGATCACGTGAATGCAAAACGTGGTGATGCAGATTTCCTGACTTGCGATATCTATCTGAGAAAGGCTATTCCTAACGATACGACGGGTCTCTATATCTTGCAACAGAAAGATGCTGACTTCTGCCAGTTGCTCCGCGATCGCGAGATTACGATTATCCCTGTTCCAAGTGCTGATATTGCTAAGATGGCAAACAACTATTTGACTATCGGTCCTCGCCATATTTGCGCGATGAGAGGTATGTCAAGAGAATTAGCCGAGGCTATTCAGAATCATAAAGTGACCATTGAGTGGATTGACGCTGAAAACCTGATGAAAGGTTTCGGTGCTGCCCATGGTATGACTCAGATTATCAAGCGTTCGTGGAAGGACTAACTTTTAAATTTTTATAATATGAAAACGAAATTTCAAGTATTGACTATTGGTTTGATAGTATTCTTTTTGGCTGCTTGTCAATCACAAAAGAATACCCAAGATTATTCGCAATTCACCAAGGACTTTATCTCATTCGTTGATGAGAATCCGGAAATGAAGGCTTTGCTGGTTAAGAGCCTTGACAAGTGCAAACAAATCAATCCGGATACAATAACTAATCCTGTTCAGAGCCTTGAGCAGTATTACGATTTCGTGGAATGGAGTACGCATTGCATGCCGTGGAACATCTTTACGCAGGCTGAGGAAAGAGATCTCTTTACCAAGATAGACCAAAGTCTCAACTATTTTTATTGGTTGGTTGACCAAGATTTGGAAGAATTAAAAGATAGCGATTACTATCATCCATCGCTGCAATATCATGAGCCGTTCCGCACATGGTTGATTGACTATACCAAGCAATGGGGAAGCTATCTCTCATCCGAAGAGAGTTGGAATGAAGATTATCTTAAATTGGTGCAGGAAAATCCTAAATTCGGATTGCAGGCAGGTTGGTATGAAGACCCAAGCAATTGGCATTCATACAACGATTTCTTCTCTCGTTCTTTGAAAGACGAGTTCCAACGTCCAATCGCTGAACCTGACAACGATGCTCTTGTCGTTAGTCCTGTAGATGGCGAACCTCAGGGAAAATGGGAGATTGATGCAGAAGGGCTGCTCGTGCAAAAAGAAGGTGTGCAGATTAAGTCGCGCCGTTATCGTTCTACGGAAGAACTTTTGGCTAACAGCCAATATCGTGACCAATTTAAGAACGGAACAATGGTACATACTTTCCTCAATGTACACGACTATCATTGCTACCACTTCCCTGTTGGCGGAAAAGTGCTGGAGATGTTACTTGTTCCGGGGGACGAAGCTATTGGTGGAGATGTTGTTTTTGACCCGGAGACCAAGATGTATATCATTGATTGCAGCGTACCGCAATGGCAAGCTATCGAGACTCGTTTGGTAGCTATCGTACAAACCGAGCAATTTGGTTTGGTAGCTCTAATGCCAATCGGAATGTCGCAAGTTTGTTCTTGCAATTGGGCTGAAAATCTCGCAGTGGGACAAGAAGTCAAGAAAGGCGACATGTTAGGTTATTTCTTGTTTGGCGGAAGCGATTTTGTGATTCTCTTCCAAGACAGCGTCAACGTGGAGATGGCTTGCCCGGGTAATGGCGATGGTACGTACCAACATGTGCTGCAAGGCGAGAAATTCCTGACGCTTAGCAAGAAGAACTAAAACCGTCGCATATTAGTCTTGTTGTAAGACACAAATAAAAAACACATCGCTTCTTTCGGAGCGATGTGTTTTTTTATGCTTTTCGTTGGGATTACCAAGCGAAGAGAGGGTGTTGATTCATCTCTGCGTTGACTACCTCGCGAACCTTAGCGATGTTTGCTTCGCTTTCAGGATTTTGGAGAACGGTGTCAATCAGTTCAACAATCCATGGCATCTTATCTTCCTTCAAACCACGGGTAGTGATGGCAGGCGTACCGAAACGCAGACCGCTGGTCTGGAAAGCGCTACGTGTATCGAATGGAACCATATTCTTGTTGGTGGTGATATCAGCAGCCACAAGAGCTTTCTCGGCTACCTTACCGGTCAGGTCTGGGTATTTGGTACGGAGGTCAACCAACATAGAGTGGTTGTCGGTACCGCCGGAGATAATCTTATAGCCTTTATCCATGAAGGCTTTTGCCATAGCAGCAGCATTTGTCTTCACTTGTTGTTGATAAACCTTGAACTCAGGAGTAAGAGCCTCGCCGAATGCAACAGCCTTAGCAGCGATTACGTGCTCCAGAGGACCACCTTGTGTGCCGGGGAATACTGCAGAATCGAGGAGAGCGGACATCATCTTGATTTCACCCTTCGGAGTAGTTTTGCCCCAAGGATTAGGGAAGTCTTTGCCCATCATGATAACGCCACCACGAGGACCACGGAGAGTCTTGTGGGTAGTAGAAGTTACGATGTGTGCATATTTAACAGGGTTATCAAGCAGACCTGCTGCAATCAATCCTGCAGGGTGAGCCATATCTACCATGAAGATTGCACCAATCTCGTCAGCCACTTTGCGGATACGGGCGTAGTCCCATTCGCGGCTGTATGCACTTGCACCGGCGATAATCAATTTCGGCTTTTCTGCGCGTGCCTTCTTCTCCAGTTCGTCGTAGTCAACGCGACCTGTAGCCTCGTCCAAACTATAGTCGATAGCGTGGAACATCAAGCCGGAGAAGTTAACTGGGCTTCCGTGACTCAGGTGACCGCCGTGGCTCAAGTTCAGACCCATAAAGGTGTCGCCTGCTTTCAGGCAAGCCATGAATACGCACATGTTTGCTTGTGCACCGGAGTGAGGTTGCACGTTAGTGTACTCTGCGCCAAATAGTTTCTTGAGGCGATCGCGTGCGATGTTTTCGCTCTCATCTACTACTTCGCAACCGCCATAGTAGCGGTGACCCGGGTAACCTTCAGCGTACTTGTTGGTGAGGACGCTACCCATAGCCTCCAGCACTTGGTCGCTGACAAAGTTCTCGCTGGCAATGAGTTCAATGCCTTTGGTTTGACGTTCGCGCTCACGACGCACGATGTCAAAAATTTCAGTGTCTCTTGTCATAAAACAAATGATTTTTTTAATGTATTCGAAAATGTTTTCGTATTTGCGGCTGCAAAGTTACACTTTTTTTTGCATATATCCAAAAAAAGTTGTACTTTTGCACGTTTTTATGAAAAAATACCTTCCTTACATAACAATTACCACTGCGATGTTGATTTGGTCGGTGTCGGGTGCGGTGGTCAAAATCGGTCTGCAAACCTTCACGCCGTTGACGCTTATCGTCATTCGTTTTACGATGGCTTTCTTGGTGATGTTGGCAGTTGGACTGCTGTTTCGTAACAACCCATTATTGGGTTTGCAGCGGGTGAAAAAGAAAGATTTGCCGTTGTTTATCGCGGGTGGAATCTTCCAGCCGTGCCTGTATTATCTGGTAGAGACCTACACGTATCAGCAACTCTCAAGCCCAACGGTAGCGGAGGCGTTGATGTCCACGTCGCCGTTGTTAGCGCCTATTTTTGCTGCGGTGTTCTTGCGTGAAAAGGTCACGCTGAATCAGATTCTGGGTATTGTGGTGTCTTCGGCAGGAATGTTGCTTTTGATTTTGGCAGGAAGCGAAAGTTTTGATATTGGTCACCCGATAGGTGTACTGTTGGCGTTTGTGGCTGTGTGCGTGGCGATTATGTATTCGGTTATGATTCGCCGTATCCCTGCGCACTATAATTCCATGACTGTAGTTTTCTATACGCAGGGAATGGCGCTATTGTTCTTCTATCCGCTGTGGGCAATCTTTGATTTGCCTACGATGTCGTGGCAGTTTGGAGCGGAATTAGGGCATAGTCTTTTGGCTGCGGGATATTTGGCTGTATTTGCCACGGTAGGAGGATTCATTATGTTCTGCTACACGCTTCGCCAGTTAGGTCTCACGCGTGCGAACATATTTAATAATATACGCCCGTTGTTTACGGCATTGTTTATGATGTTCATTTATTCGGAACAGTTGCCATTGGTCAAGTGGGTCGGTATGGTGCTTGTGATTATCGGGCTTTTCGTTTGCCAACGCCAAACTCATAACTGACCACTGACCACTGACCACTGACCACTGACGACTGATAACTGATAACTTTTAACTTTTAATTCTTAATTCTCAACTCTTAATTCTTAATTCTTAATTCATAGCTACCCTTCCCCGTAGCACTACCGTACCGCATAGAACCCAGACCGAACCCTCACCGAACAATGAAGGTCCTGTTATAATCTTTTCATAATTTTTCTTTTGCCTCGTTATGCTTGGAAGATATATTTTTTTTGTTCATATTTTTTTATTAATATATTTGTGAGTTTCAAAAAAATGTAGTACCTTTGCACTTGTTTTTAGTATATATATCGGTTAACGTTTGATTTTTATAATATGAACATGTTTACGATGCATGCCACTCAGGCTAAGAAACCATTCTTAACCATTCTCTTTCTCTTCTTATTCCTCATCTCTTCCTTTGCAGCCAAATACGATTGCCTTATTGATGGCATCTATTACAATTTGGATAGAACAAACATGACCGCAGAAGTAACCAATCGAACAGGGAATGAAAAAGCAAAAAGTTACTCGGGAGCAATCACCATTCCTGCTGCCATTACATACGGAAACCAAACTTATTCCGTTGCTACGATTGGAGATGCTGCTTTCTATGGTTGCAGTAGTTTGACCTCGGTAACGATTGGTAATTCCGTTACAACGATTGGAGAATATGCTTTCTATGATTGCGATGGTCTGACATCAATAACGATACCTAATTCCGTTACAACGATTGAATATTGTGCTTTCGAAGGTTGCAGTAGTTTGACCTCGGTAACGATTGGTAATTCCGTTACAACGATTGGAG
>JAKSNN010000049.1 GCA_024399755.1 Paludibacteraceae bacterium
TGAGCGAGTGTAAGACGGTGAAAGATGTGGAGAAATATATGCGTGGACTTGATTTCGCGGCTACACACCCATCGCTCAATGTACACTGGATGGTGGCTGATGCAACGGGCGACTACGCTGTGTTTGAATATTGGGAAGACTCTCTTTATGTGCTTCGTGCAGAAGATAGGAATAATATTGTCCATTTGACTTCTCACGTTGTGCCTTATGAATATAATAGCATTGAGAATTACTACTGTAATCCGTACGCTACGGCAACATATTTGATGGATAAGTGGCAGAATATCTATAGCAGTAAGGTGCGTGTAAATCATTTGATGATGTCCTATCAGCCTGTCATGAACGAGATGGAAGCCCTACGTTGCTTGCAGGCAGGCTCGTTTGGTGTAGAAATGTTGGGTGATGTGACGAACTGGTCGTGCGTCTATAACACCAAACAGCGCACAATCCTTTTCTGCATGCGTAACGATATGTCCACAATCTATAAATTGGATTTAAAGAAGGAATTAAATGAAATAGGCGACTATGGGACACCGCAACCGCCCAAACCCCAGGGCAGGGATACTATACCATATTGATTGAATAGAAAAAACATGAAGAAACTTTTTGGCAAAAATCGTCCTTCGGGGCGATTTTTGTTGTTATATATACGCACCTCTGCTGCGATACACTTGACATCTTGACAATTTCTCTTAACATTGAAAAGAAGAAATACTTTTTTTGCAAGAAAAATTGCGTGTGCTCTTGCGTGAATGAAAAAAATGTAGTACCTTTGCACGCTGAAAGATTGTGCTTCGTGAAAAAGCAATGTCTTATTGACGGAAACGAAATCAATCAAAATTATAAACAACAAACAATTAACAACAAATCAAACCATGAAAAAGAGTTTATTCTTTGTGTCTATCATTGCTCTTGCAATGTTGACATCTTGCGGCAACTTGCAGCAGCCGGATCAACTCAATGTTAATCCAAACCCGCTGGCAGTTGTTGGCAACAAGGTAAATGCTACCATTACCGGTACATTCCCTGTAAAACAATTCCCTAAAAAAGGTATTCTGACCGTTACCCCAGTTCTGAAATATGCAGGACAGGAGTCTGTAGGTGAGACTGTTACTTATGTCGGCGAGCGTATCAAAGACAATGGTAAAGTCGTAAAATACAGAGACGGTGCACGTTATACCCAAACTTGCAGTTTCGATTATGTTCCTGCAATGGACCAATGCGAACTCTATCTCCGCTTTACCGCTAAAGTGGGTAAGAAAGAAATCGAAATTCCGGAAGTAAAGATTGCTGACGGATTGGTTACTACCGCTAAGTTTGCTACCGCTGAAGACAATATCGGCGCTGTTACTCCTGACAAATTCCAACGCATCATTCAAGAGATGCAAGAGGCTGACATCAAGTTCCTTATCCAACAATCTGCTCTCCGCAGCAGCGAAACCGGTTCACAAGAGATGAAAGACCTTCGTGCTGCTATCAAGGACGCTAATGCTGCTGATAACAAGCAAATCAACAAGTTGGAGGTTTCCGGTTATGCAAGTCCTGATGGTGCTGAAAGCCTGAATAACAGCCTTGCCAAGAATCGTCAAGCTGCTTCTCAACGCTTCCTCGCTCAACAAATGCGTAAAGACAAAGTGAAAGCAAACATCGAGTCGAACATTACCGCTGAGGACTGGGACGGCTTCCAATCGAAAGTGGCTGAAAGCAATCTGCAAGATAAAGACCTCGTTCTTCGCGTGCTGGGCATGTACTCCGATCCGGAAGAGCGTGAGGCACAAATCAAGAACTTGAGCGCAGTTTACCAAACTATCGCTGACGAGATCCTTCCTGAGCTCCGTCGCAGCCGTCTCATCTTGACTGTTGACGTAATCGGCAAATCAGATGAAGAGATTGCTAAATTGGCTAAGGAAAATCCTGCTGCTTTGAACGTTGAAGAACTTCTCTATGCTGCTACTCTTACCAGCAATAAGGCAGAGAAGATGGCTATCTATAAGAAAGCTGCTGAACAATTCAACGACTATCGCGCTTACAACAACATGGGTCTGCTCTACTTCGAGCAAGGCAACGTTGCTGAGGCTCGTCGCTGCTACACCAAAGCGCTCTCTCTTGAGCCAAACAATGCTGACGTTAACTACAACGCAGGTGTTGCTGCTATGGCAGAAGGTGACCTCCAGAAAGCAGAAGAATATCTTGGCAAAGCTGCCGGTACAACCGGTAACCTTGATGCTGCTATGGGTACCCTCTACACGATGAAGGGTGACTACAAAGCTGCTGCTAAGGCTTATGGTCAATCCAATACCAACAATGCTGCTGTTCAACAAATCTTGAACGAGGATTATGCTGCTGCTCGTACTACCTTGGCTAACGTGAAGAATCCTAATGCAACTACCGCTTATTTGGCTGCTGTAGTAGGTGCTCGCACTAACGACCGCGAGGCAGTTTATAGCAACATGAAACTGGCTATTGAGCGTAACGCAACCTTGAAGGCTAAAGCTCGCAAGGATATCGAGTTCGCTAAATTCGCTGAGGACGCTGAGTTCCAAGCAATTGTGAAATAAGACTGAATGTCGGTTCTATTTCCAAAAGTAAATAAACCACGTGAATGGGACTATCGCCCCATTTACTATGACGAAGAAAAAGAGGCGCGCAAGGAAAAACTTGCGCGCCTTCGTCAAGAGCATACTCTTCATCGCGGCTCGTTCCGTGAAGAGCATGAGAAGAATATGACCGAACTGAGACGAAAGAAACAATCGAAATTGGTATTTTGGATTGTGCTTTTAGTTATGCTTTTATTTGTTTTCTATTACCTATTATAATCATGGACATCATTCATCTCCTTCCGGATAGTGTAGCCAACCAGATTGCGGCAGGCGAGGTGGTTCAACGTCCCGCTTCGTGTCTCAAGGAATTGGTGGAAAATAGTTTGGACGCCGGCGCAAGCCGTATCCAAATATTGGTTCGTGATGCGGGTAGAACGCTATTGCAAATCATAGACGATGGTAGCGGAATGAGCGAGACCGATGTCCGAATGGCATTTGAACGTCATGCTACGTCTAAGATTCGAGAGGCGGCGGATTTATTCACGTTGCATACGATGGGTTTCCGTGGGGAGGCTCTTGCAAGTATTTGTGCCGTGGCGCATGTAGATGTGCAAACACGACGCAAGGAAGATGAAGTGGGCACTCGCCTCGAGATTGCTGGTTCGCAGGTGATGCGTCAAGAGCCTTGCCAATGTCCCGTAGGTACTAACATACGTGTGCGCAATTTATTTTATAATGTTCCCGCGCGCAGGAAGTTCCTGAAGACCGACCAAACGGAACTGCGCAATCTGTTGACGGAATTTTATCATATCGCGTTGGTTTATCCTAAGGTACAATTCACGTTTGTTAGTAATGATGAGATTTTGATGGAATTGCCTGCGGGGAGCGAGAAACAACGTATTGAGCAGATTTTTGGCAAGAATAGTTCGAAGAGTTTTACGGGGCAATTAGTGGATATAAAATCGGATACCGAGATGGTGTCGATTTATGGGTTTGTCGGCAAGCCGGAAATGGCAGGTAAGAATGCCCAGCAATACTTTTTCGTAAATGGACGCTTTATGCGTCATCCGTATTTCCACAAGGCTGTGTTGACGGCTTATGCGGGAATGCTTCCAAATGATTATTCACCCTCTTATTTCATATATTTCAACATCAATCCTTCGTCTATTGATGTCAATATCCATCCTACGAAGACGGAGATTAAGTTTGCCGACGAGCAGGCAATCTTTCAAATCCTGATGGCTACGATTCGCGAGTCGTTGGGAAAGTTTAACGTTGGACCGTCTATTGATTTCGACCGGCAAGGCGAGATAGAGATGCCTATTCCTTCTCAAAACGGTACAACTACGATGCCTAAAGTGACGTGCGACCCGACGTACAACCCGTTTAGAACCTCTTCAAAGACTTATACGCCTTCAGGTTGGGATAAATTGTACGGACCACTTTCCTCTCAAGATACGCATTCGGCATCGGTTGTGCGAAGCGAATCGCCTATGGATTCGAAGACGGATATGGAGCAGGAGCAAATGCTCTTTGAAGGGAATGTGACAGATGTCTCTGTTTGGCAATATGCGTCAAGATATTTGTTGTTGCCTGTAAAAGGCGGAATACTGTTTGTTGACCAACGTCGTGCGCATATATCTGTGCTATATCAACAATTCTTGGCGCAAATAGCGGAGCATAAAGGTGCGATGCAGCAATTGCTTTTTCCGGAAGAGTTGGCTCTATCCATAGACGAAATGAAACTGATGCAAACGATGTTGAACGATTTGCGGGCAGTCGGCTTTGATTTAGAGCAAATCAGTAAGCAAGCATTCAGTATTAGCGGAGTACCTGCATTATTGGGCGGAGAGAATGCCGTATCGGTACTCAAAGAGATTTTGCATAATGTATTGGAAACAGGGGCTTCTGTAGGGCAGCAATGGCAGAAGAGTATCGCTTTGGCTTTGGCTTCTTCTGCTGCAATGCCATACGGCAGAGCGCTTGCCGAAGATGCCCAACGGCAATTACTAAGCGATTGGTTGGCTTTGCCTGCGTGCAAGTTAACGCCTGATGGCAAGAAAGTGGCATTCGTAATGACGGACGACGAAATAGCACGAAAATTATAATCTTATGAAATATTCTATTTTTACTATTGTCTTGATGTTGATGGTGGCGTGTACACCTCGACCTGATAGTATCACGATTTTGCATACCAATGATACGCATTCGCAGATTGAACCTAAAAGTAACGGTACGGGCGGTTATGCGCGTCGTATGGGATTGATTGCGGCAGAAAGGGCTGCTGACGAGAACCTTGTCCTGATGGACGCAGGCGATTTTAGTCAGGGTACGCCTTATTTCAATTTCTTCCACGGACGTGTGGAAATAGAAGCCATGAATGAGATGCGTTACGATGTAGGAATGCTGGGTAATCATGAGTTTGACAACGGCATAGATACGTTGGCAATGTTGGTGCAGTTGGCTGATTTTCCTATCGTTTGTGCCAATTATGATTTTTCTGAAACGGTATTGGAAGGGCTTATTCGTCCATATACGATTATTCGCCGTAATGGAATTAAGATAGGCGTGTTCGGTATCGGAATAAAACCGGATGGGTTGATTGCGCAGAAGAACTTTGCCCCTATTCAGTTTATGGAACCATATCCTATTGCTCAGCAGATGGCAGATAAATTACGCGAAAAAGAGCATTGTGATGTGGTCGTTTGCCTGAGTCATCAAGGTACATATCCGGGTGCGGAAGGGGATTATTCCGATGTGGAGATGGTAGCGGAAACCCGCAATATCGACCTTGTAGTGGGCGGACATACACATAAGGTATATGATTCTCTCTATGTGGCTAATCTTGACGGAAAGGATATCCCGCTTGTGCAATCTGGTAAAGCAGGGGCTAATAAAGGAAAGGTTATCTTACGCTTATCGGAATAAAATCACGTTTGCGTAGCAAAAAACGACGTAATTATTATAAGATACTTGCATAAGTCATTTTTTTGTTGTACCTTTGCAGCCGATTTTGTAAAAAGTGCAGAATGTAATTATCTTGTTTAACTAAAATGTATATCATTATGGAAGAGATTGAAGAAAAAGTAAGAGCAATGGTGGCGAATAAATTGGGCGTTGATTTGGCTAAAGTTACTATGGACGCAAATTTCTCTCAAGATTTGCAGGCAGATTCTTTGGATACTGTTGAGTTGATTATGGATCTTGAGCAGGAGTTTGGTGTGAAGATTCCTGAAGAGGAAACTCAGAATATCGCTACAGTAGGTGATGCTGTTGCCTATATCAAGAAGTCAATCGCTTGATAAATAGGTAGATACGATGTAATTTACGAGTTTACGGGGAAACTGTAGGCTCGTAAGTTGTATCATTATAGGTATGCGTATCAAGGTGGATATATAATAATATATTAAAGGTTTGCGTGATGAAAGAACGTAGAATTGTAATTACAGGTTTAGGTGCTATAACCCCTTTAGGGAACGATGTCCCTACTACATGGGAGGCTTTGCTGAAAGGTAAGAGTGGGGCTGCGGCTATTACAGAGTTTGATGCTACACAATGCAAGACGCATTTTGCATGTGAAGTAAAGAATTTTGATTGTAGTTCGTTGATCGACCATAAGACTGCACATCGTATGGATAGATATGCGCAGTTGGCAGTATGTTCTGCAGATGAAGCTTTGCGCGATGCGGCAATCAATATAGATGCTTCGAATGCCTCTCGTATAGGTGTAATTTGGGGTGGCGGTATGGGTGGACTGATTAGTTTCGAAGAAGGTTGGAGAGCGTTTGTTGAAGGCGACGGAGTGCCTAATTTTAGTCCGTTTTATATCCCGAAGGCGTTGATTAGCATGGGGGCGGGGCATATTTCGTTGTTCTTTGGCTTGAAGGGACCGAGTTTTGCTGTTACGTCAGCCTGCGCATCTTCTTCGCATGCTATTATCGAGGCGTTAGATACGATTCGTTTAGGGCGTGCCGATATGATGGTAACGGGAGGTTCTGATGCGGATGTTACATTTTCTGGAATAGGTGGATTTAATGCTTTACGTGCCCTTTCTACGCGCAATGACTCTCCCGAAACGGCGTCTCGTCCATTCTCGGCTTCGCGCGATGGTTTTGTATTGGCGGAAGGTGGCGTTGCTCTTGTCTTGGAGGAATATGAGCATGCGAAGGCTCGTGGAGCAAAGATATATGCCGAGTTGGTTGGCGCAGGAATGACGTCTGATGCTTACCACATGACAGCGCCTGACCCCAACGGAACTGAGGCGGAACATGTGATGCGCTTGGCAATGGAAGATGCCGGTATTTCCTCTTTGCAAGTGGATTATATCAATACGCATGGTACTTCTACGCAGTTAGGCGATTTGGCAGAGGTGAACGCTATCCTACGTGTGTTTGGAGAGGACGCTTATCGCATCAATCTGGATTCTACTAAGTCTATGACGGGTCACATGTTAGGCGCTTCGGGCGCTATGGAAGCCTTGGCTTGTGCTTTGGCGGTGCATCATGGAATCGTGCCTCCTACTATCAATCATGACGAGAACGACTTGGACGAACATATTGATTATCGTCTGAACTTTACATTCGGCAAAGCGCAGAAGCGTGACATTCGTTATGCGTTGTCTAATTCGTTTGGCTTTGGGGGACATAATGCTTGTTTAGCGTTTGCTAAGATTTAACTTTAGAGGAGGTGTTGCTATGGAAGTTGCTATCGTAGGTGCTTCAGGTGCGGTAGGGCAAGAGTTGCTCAAGGTGTTGGCGGAACGCCAATTCCCGGTATCGCGTCTTCGTCTCTTTGGCTCTGCGCGTAGTGCCGGAAACCACTATACATTTCTTGGAAAAGACTATGTAGTTGAGCAATTGCAACATGGCAACCAATTCCGTGGTATTGACGTTGCGTTTGTATCTGCGGGCGGTAGTGTGTCGAAGGAATATGCCGAAGATATTACACGTTTTGGCACGCTCATGATTGACAACTCCAGTACGTTCCGTATGGACGCTGATGTGCCCTTGGTTGTGCCTGAAATCAATGGCAGAGATGCCTTATGCCGTCCGCGTAATATCATTGCCAATCCTAATTGTAGCACGATTGTGATGGCTCTTCCGCTTTATGCGATAGAGCGTTTGTCGCCTATCCGTCGCATTCATGTTGCCACGTATCAGGCTGCCAGTGGCGCAGGGGCGCAGGCTATGGCGGAATTGCAAGAACAGTATCGGCAAATCGCTGCAGGCGAGAAGCCTATCGTGGATAAGTTTGCATACCAATTGGCTTACAATCTCATTCCGCATATCGACATTTTTGCGGACAACGATTATACTCGCGAAGAGATGAAGATGCACAATGAGACGCGTAAGATTTTCCATTCAGATGTACAGGTGTCTGCTACTTGTGTGCGTGTGCCCTCGTTGCGTTGTCATTCGGAGGCAGTGTGGGTTGAGACGGAGCAAACGCTGAATGTAGAAGATGTGCGCAAGGCGATTGCTGAGATGCAAGGCTGCTGCGTAATGGACGAACCGGCATCGAAGACCTATCCTATGCCTTTGTTCTTGAGTGGCAAAGACGATGTGTATGTGGGACGCCTTCGCAAAGATTATACCTCGCCGACGGGACTGACATTCTGGTGTGTGAGCGACCAGATTCGTAAGGGTGCGGCGCTCAATGCTGTGCAGATTGCAGAATGGCTTTTGCAGTACGATACAGCCTTCCAAAACAAGAAGTAAGACGATGAAACATAACGATACGATAGAGATTATGGCACCGGTAGGGTGTTGGGAAAGTCTTGCAGCAGCGATTGATGCAGGAGCTACAAGCGTATATTTCGGTATCGAATATCTAAATATGCGCGCTCGTTCATCGGCTAATTTTACGACCGACGACTTGCATCGTATCGTGGCTATTTGTCGGGAGGCGGGAGTGAAAACGTACTTGACGCTGAATACCGTTATGTATCCGGAGGACTTGCCTTTGATGCGGACGATTGTGGATAATGCGAAAGAGGCTGGGCTTGACGCGATTATTGCGAGTGATATTGCTGTCATGCAATATGCTAATCAGGTCGGGGTAGAGGTGCATTTATCTACGCAACTGAATATCGCCAATACGGAGGCTCTTCGTTTCTATGCCCAGTTTGCCGATGTGGTAGTGTTGGCGCGTGAACTCAACATGGAGCAGGTTGCGTCTATCTATCGTGATATCAAAGAGCAAGATATCCGTGGGCGAAAGGGAGAACCGATTCGCATTGAGATGTTCTGCCATGGCGCTTTGTGTATGGCGGTAAGCGGAAAGTGTTATCTGAGTCTGAATAACTTTGGCGCAAGTGCTAATCGCGGTGCCTGTATGCAGGTTTGCCGTCGAGGTTATACGGTTCGTGATAAGGAGTCTGATTTGGAGTTGGATATTGATAATCAGTATATTATGTCGCCGAAGGACTTGAAGACCATTCATTTCCTCAATAAGATGTTAGATGCAGGGGTGCGTGTTTTGAAGATTGAGGGACGGGCTCGCGGTCCGGAATATGTGAAGGAAGTAGTGACGTGTTACCGCGAGGCGGTAGAGGCATGGCAGCAGGGCGAATATGATACGGAGGAGATAGTCGCTCGTATCGCAGCGTGGGACGGACGTTTGGCTCGGGTGTTCAATCGTGGATTTTGGGACGGATATTATCAGGGGCAACGCTTAGGCGAGTGGACTCACCGGTACGGCAGTCGCGCAACGCGCACGAAAGTCTTTGCGGGCAAGTGTACTAATTTCTTCAAGAATATCGGTGTAGCAGAGTTCTATGTGGAGGCAATAGATGTTTTGGAAGAGGGGGCGGAACTCTTGGTAACGGGTGAGACGACGGGCGCTTACACGACGAAGGCGGAGGGTATTCGTGATGCCAAAGGTAATGTGTGCCGTAGGGTGGCTAAGGGTGCTTATTTTTCGTTGAAGACCGACGTTACTGTCCATCGTGGAGACAAATTGTTTGTATTACGACCGAATGAATAGTGTGTTGCGCATATCATCTCCTTTATCGGAGCCGTGGATGGGGTGGACAATGCTCTTCCTGCTCTTGTGTTTTGCGATAATCAATTCGCGGGAGAAGGATTTATTCCGGTCGTTCTTCCATGGTTTTATGACGCAGATGGAGCGCAATTACGGCGATTCTGCGCCGGATGTCATAACGGCAGTCACGATGCACATATTCAAGGTCGGTGTGTTGGCTTTTGTGGCGTATGCAGGAATGAATGTGGGTGGAGAATTTTCGTTGGTCGGGTATGGGATAGTAGTGGCATGTGTTGTAGGGATAGTGTTGTTAAAGCGGTTAGTTATTCGCGTGATGGTCTTTGTGTTTGAACTTCATCGTAGAGCGGTTTTGCCGATGGATTTTTATAATCGCTTATGGCTGTTGTTGTGTATTGTGTTATATCCGTTGATGTTGGTGTTGGTATATTTTGATGCTATGATGTTGTTGCGGATATTCACGTATATTTTGTTGGGTGTTTATCTGGTGTTGTTGATTGTCAAATGTAGCCGCACATGCCTTGTCAAGCCGATGTCGATAGTATATATTTTCCTCTATGTATTGACGGTGGAGGTTCTTCCTATTGTTAGTATGATAGGGGTGATGAATAAGATGATTTGTAGTTAGAATAATAATATTTCCTATGATAAAAAGAATACTTGTTTCGCAACCAAGTCCCGCAACGGAGCATAATCCGTACACCGAAATGCAGCAGCGTTATGGTGTGCAGTTTGATTTCCGTCAACTGATTCATATTGAGGGGCTTTGCGCCAAAGAATTTCGCCAGCAGCACATTAACCCGTTGGATTATACGGCTGTTTTGTTTAGCAATCGGTTGGCGATTGACCATTATTTCCGTTTGTGTGAGGAGATGCGCTTAAAAGTGCCGGATACGATGCACTATTATTGCATTTCGGAGGCGGTAGGCAATTATTTGCAAAAGTACATTCAGTACCGCAAACGCAAGGTTTTCTTCAGCGAGCACAACAAGTTTGAGGACTTGTTGCCGGCGATGAATCGTCGTCCGCAGGAGAAGTATATGATGGTGTTGAGCGATGTGCATAATGGCGAGACCATTAGTATGTTTGCCTCGCATCATATCGAGATTAAGCCTGCGGTGATGTATCGCACGGTGGCTGCCGAGTGGGCGAAGGACGAACCGTTTGATTACGATATGATTGTCCTGTTCACGCCATCGGGCGCATCGGCTTTGCGTAAGAACTTCCCGGATTGGGAACAGGGTAAGACTGTCATCGCTTGCTTTGGTGAGGCTACTGCGCATGCTTTAGAGGAAGCAGGTTTGCGGGTGGACATTAAGGCACCTACGGATAAGCACCCGTCTATCACGATGGCTATTGCGGATTATTTGGAGAAGGAGAATGCTTCCGTCTAATAGCCATAGTCATCCACATGCTTTTTCCAAGTCGGAGCGGCTGTGTGGCAAGGTACGGATTCAGAATCTCTATGCGAAGGGGAGCAAGTTCGTCGTCTGGCCGTTGCGTGTTACGTATGTGGAGCAAGCGGAGGGTTTGGGTTATCCGGAGGTACTGATATGGGCGCCGAAAGCGCTTTTCAAGCATGCCGTTCAGCGTAATCTGTTGCGGCGTAGAATGCGCGAAGCGTATCGGCAAAATAAAACCCCGTTACTTAATCGCAATTTGCAGATTGCGTTTAATTACATAGACAAATCGGTGCAACCGTACCAAGTGATTGAGAAGGCGATGCTCAAGGCGATTCATAAGATGAGCCTTGTCGAAACAACTCACTAACTAACTCACTCACTCACTTACAAATTTACAAATTTACAAATTTACAAATTGAATAAATTCCAAAGTTACATACGTAAGTTTTTCCTGCTGCCTGTCTATTTCTATCGTTATTGTATCTCGCCGTTGACACCGCCGTCGTGCCGTTATACGCCTACGTGCAGCCAATATATGGTGGAAGCCGTAATGAAATACGGTATTTTCAAGGGTGGCTGGTTAGGCATCAAACGTATTTTGCGTTGTAACCCGTGGGGAGGAAGTGGCTACGATCCTGTCCCCTAAAGAACCTATCAACTTACAAATTTACAAACTTCCAAATTTCTCAATCTTGTGCGAATAGATATTATTACAGCCGTTCCTGAATTATTGGAGTCGCCTCTTAGCCACTCCATTATTCAGCGTGCCAAGGACAAGGGCTTGGCAGAGATTTACGTGCATAACTTGCGCGATTATACGTTAGATAAACATCGTAAGGTGGACGATTACGCCTTTGGTTTTGGTGCGGGTATGGTGTTGCAGATTGAGCCTATCGACCGTTGTATCAGTGCTTTAACGGCGGAGCGGCATTACGATGAGATTATCTTTACCGCCCCTGATGGTGAACGGTTTACGCAGAAGGAGGCAAATGCTTTGTCGCTCAAGGAGAATATCATCATCTTGTGCGGACATTACAAGGGTGTTGACCAGCGTGTGCGCGACCATTTGATTACGAAGGAATATACGATAGGTGATTTTGTGCTGACGGGTGGAGAGATGCCTGCGGCTATGATGACGGACGCTATTGTGCGTTTATTACCGGGGGCATTAGGTGATGAGACGAGTGCTTTGAGCGATTCGTTTCAAGATGGGTTGTTGGAGCCGGGTGTTTATACGCGTCCTGCCGAGTACAAGGGTTGGCGTGTACCGGATATTCTTATTTCGGGTAATCAGGCGAAGATTGACGAGTGGTTATACGAAGAGAGCCTTCGTCATACCGAGGAGCGCCGCCCTGACCTACTGCAATAAAACGCCTGCAAAATCGTACTACTAACATAACATCAACATAACATTAACATAACATTAACATAACATCAACATAACATGCTAAACAGTTGCAAGCACTTTGGTAGTGTTGTGCTATACACATGTTATACAGATGTTATACACATGTTAGATAGTATGACCATCTCTTTTTGCTAAACGCAAGGTCTGGGGGCGGTCAACACTCGGTCGATACTCATTCGACAGTCTCGCAATCTCCTTTTTTTGGGTATTTACGACAAAAGCCAAGAGAATCTAAATCATGTGCCAATTTTGTACTGAATAATTCTGCACCCTTGAAATTCATGTGCGTAGCATTATAAAAATATGTAGAATCATAACATATCTCATCTTCTAAATAATTTAGGATTTGAACATTGTATATTGTTGCTATGGAATCATATATGTTTAATATTATCTCTTTGTCATAGCACTTTTCAGAAGCGACATGATAAATAGGTGCATATACAAATAATATTTTTGTGCCAAGAGCTTTTTGTTCTTTAATAAAATTAGAAAATTTACCTATCATAATTGAATCTTTTTCAACTCCTACAGTATCCATACTTGCGATTTTTGTCCCATCCCATTTTATATTTTGCGCTTGATAACCTTTATATAAACCTGCTACTGTATCTTCAAATTGACTGATACCAAGATATCTGTAAAATGGTACTCCAATTTGATTGATACCAAGATATCTGTAAAATGGTATGTACAAATCCGCCCATCTAAAATGCTCCGTTTCTCGTAACTCTCGTATCATTTTTCTATCAACAACAAAGTATGGATAAAACTGCCATTGTTCATAGCCATTTGTTGTTTTCATGGTAAAATACTCTAAATTTTGTATCAAAAACTTAGGTTGTCCATGATGTTCACAATATTTTCGATATTTAACCATTTGACGATCAATACCACTACCATCAATACCAAGATTATATGAATTGATATTCAAAATTGTATCAAGTATCATAGGACTATATTGCACCCAAGCTCTTGAGTTTCCATTAATAACTAGATCATATTTTGTGGTATCTGTATATATATCTGACCATCCAACATAAACACGATGTTGATCATAAAGTAACGAATATGACAAATATACATCATACAATAAAGCAAAGATGAATACTATAACCGTTAAGACGATAGATTCTTTAATAAATTTTTTCATTAGAATTGGAAATATATAAATTGAGTTGATTCATAAAATCCATATATCGCAATAATAGCAATTAGGGATAAATAAACGCACCATCTTACAAATTTTGATTTAATTTTTGAAAAAGTTTCAATCTCTGCATTTCCTCTATTGTACCATTCAACAACAATCAATCCTATCAAGGATAAAGACATTGGGATGTAGTACCACCTACCGATAAGATTTGGGATAGACAATAAAGAATGCCGTCCCCATGACATCATAAAATTTAAAGCATCAATAATACTTGTTGCGCGGAACACTACCCATCCTATAGTAACAAGACCAAATGTAAGAACAATTTGTGGAATCTGTTTCCAAGTGGCAACACCTGTATATGCCTTCGTGCGCCCCAGCAAAATAAGTGGGACAAACAACAAGGCATGATACAATCCCCAAGTAACATACGTCCAATTGGCACCAT